>DASYVZ010000439.1:0-4719 GCA_035936515.1 Solirubrobacteraceae bacterium
GAGCTCGACCGCCTCGAGGCGGCGGTCGCCGAGATCCCGACGGAGGCCAGCACGATGGGCCTGCGCTGCGCCCGCGGCGGGCTCGGTGGGGTGCCGATCCGCGACGGGCGCCGCACGGTGCAGCTGACGGCCAGCGGCGGCCTGCTGTTCTTCTTCGCGCCGGCGGCAGCGTTGGGCACCGCCGCCCGCTGCGCGCGCCTCGTCGCCGACGCGACCTCGCTCCAGGAGGCCAACGGCATCCTGCTCGGCCACGGCATCGCGACCGAGCTCGAGTGGGAATCGGCGCAGCCGCCCCCTGTGCCGTAGCCCCGTACTCCAAATGAACGCTACGGTTCGCAGCACGTGGTGTCGCTCGAGCGCGTGCTCATCGCCTGCCTCGCCGTGTGCGCGCTCGGCGCCGGAGCGGCGCCGGCCGCAGCGCAGGTGCAGCCCTACCGCGCCAACGACTTCGGCGGCTTTCGCGACGTCCTGCCGCCCGGCACGAACGGGCGCTCGAACCTCGTCGAGCTGGCGGCGTTCCTGGCCATCGGCGCGCGCCCGCCCCACAACGACGACCAGCGCGACATGTACGCGCGGCTGCTCTCGGCGACGCCGGGCGTGACGAGCGCCAACCTGCCCTTGCTGTTCAAGGACGCGAGCTTCGGCGTTGCACCGGGCGATCAGCAGCGCGCGTACTCGCCGATCGACGGCCTCACGATCACGCGTGACCGCTCCTACGGCGTCCCGCACGTCTACGGCACGACCCGTCAGGCGGCGATGTTCGGGCTCGGCTATGTCGCCGCGGAGGACCGCCTGTTCCTGATCGACGTGCTGCGCCACACCGGCCGCGGCGAGCTGAGCTCCTTCGCCGGCGGCGCGCCCGGCAACCGCCGGCAGGACGCCGAGCAGTGGGCGCTCGCGCCGTACACCGAGGCCGACCTGCAGCGCCAGGCCGACCAGCTCGACGACCTCTTCGGCGCCGAGGGAGCCGTCGTGCAGCAGGACGCGGCGAGCTACGTGGCGGGCGTCAACAAGTTCATCGAGGAGGCGCGGCTGGACCTCACGAAGATACCCGGCGAGTACACCGCGATCGGACGCCCCGGCGGCCCCCACCCGTGGAAGGTGACGGACGTCGTCGCGACGGCGTCGCTCGTCGGCGGGATCTTCGGCAAGGGCGGCGGCGACGAGCTGACCCAGATGGAGCTGCGGCGGGCGTTCCGCGCGCGCTACGGCGCGCGCCGCGGCGAGCGGCTGTGGCGCGAGTGGGCGGCCTACGAGGACGACGACGCGCCGACCACGCTGCGGCGCTCGGAGCGCTTCCCCTACCAGCCGCCGGCGAAGCGGCCCGCTCGTGGTGGACTGGCGATTGCCGATGCGGGCTCGCTGCGCCGGACGAACGTCGTCGCCGGGGGCACCGGCAGTGCCGCACGCTCGCGCGCGGCGGCGCCACGCGACGCGGGACCGGCGCCGAGCGGGATCCTTCCGGCCGACCTGCGCTCGCTGGGCATGTCCAACGCGCTCGTCGTCTCCGGCGCTGAGTCCGAGAGCGGCCGGCCGCTCGCCGTCTTCGGCCCGCAGACGGCGTACTTCTCCCCGCAGATCCTCATGGAGCAGGACGTCCACGCGCCCGGCATCGACGCCCGCGGCGCCGCCTTCCCCGGCGTGAACCTCTACGTCCAGCTTGGCCGCGGCCAGGACTACTCGTGGAGCGCGACGTCAGCCGGGCAGGACATCATCGACACATTCGCCGTCGACCTCTGCGAGCCCGGCGGCGCCAAGGCGACGACGGCGTCGATGCACTACCGCTTCCGCGGCGAGTGCCTCCCGATCGAGGTGCTCGAGAGGACGAACCGGTGGGCGCCGACGCTCGCCGACGACACGCCGGCCGGCACTCAGCGCCTGCGCGCCGAGCGCACGAAGCTCGGCCTCGTCAGCGCCCGCGCGACGATCAACGGCAAGCCGATCGCCTACACCCGGCTGCGCTCGACGTACATGCACGAGATCGACTCCGCGCGCGGCTTCTCCGCCTTCAGCAACCCCGACGAGATGCGCAACGCCCGCGACTTCCAGCGGGCGGCGCACAAGATCGGCTACACGCTCAACTGGCTCTACGTCGACGACCGCGACATCGCGTACTTCAACTCCGGCAACAACCCGCAGCGCGCGGCGGGCGTCAACGGGCAGCTGCCGATGCCGGCGCGCCTGGAGTGGCGGGGCTTCGATCCGGAGCTCGCCACCGCCGCCTACACGTCGTTCGCCGAGCATCCGCAGGCGATCAACGGCCAGCCGTACATGACGTCGTGGAACAACAAGCAGGCGCGCGGCTACGCGAGCTCCGACACCGCCCTGCACTCCTCGGTCTTTCGCTCGCAGATGCTCGACCAGGAGATCGAGCCACGGATCGCGGGGCGAGCGAAGATCGACCTTCCGGGGCTCGTGGAGGCGATGGGCGAGGCCGCGACGACCGACCTGCGGGCGGAGAAGGTCCTGCCGCTCGCGCTGCGGGTCATCGGCACGCCGACCGCCGCGAAGCTGGCGGACGCCGTGGCGAAGCTGCGCGCCTGGGTCGTCGCCGGCGCCCATCGCCGCGACCGCGACGGCGATGGGCTCTACGAGCACGCCGACGCGATCCGCATCCTCGACGCGTTCTGGCCGCGCTGGATGCGCGTGCAGTTCGCGCGCTCCCTGGGGAAGGAGCTCTTCGACGAGCTTGTCGATGCACATCGCCTGGACAACTCGCCCAACAACGGCGGCGCCCACCAGGGCTCGGCCTACCAGGAGGGCTGGTACGGCTACGCGTACAAGGACCTGCGCCGCGTGCTGGGGCTGAAGGTGCGCCAGCCGTACTCCAAGCGCTACTGCGGGGGCGGCGTGCGGTCACGCTGTCGCAGCGCGCTGCGCGGGGCGCTGGCGGCCGCCGTCGACGTCGATCCGCGCGCTCTGTATCGGGACGCGCGGTGCGCCGACGCCGGGAAGCCGTTCGACCAGGCCTGCTTCGACGCGATCGCCTTCCGCCCGAGCGGCGCGATCACGCAACCGATGATCGGCTGGCAGAACCGCCCGACGTATCAGCAGGTTGTCGAGGTGCAGGGGCACCGGCCCCGGTAGCGAAACTTGGCGGGCGATGTGCGCCTGGGTGGAAAGCTCGTCCAATCATTTCGTGGCGCGCCACGAGGAGCGCGACGACGATGACGTCGGCGCGGTGCTCGGCCTGCTCGAGGACACCCGCGAGCGACTCGGCGCGGTCTTCGGCCAGTTGCCGCCCGCCGAGGTCACGATCGTGCTGCACACCAGCCGCGTCGAGCTCGACCTGGCGCAGCCGCTGCTGCCGATCCTCCGCCGCCTGACGACGCCGGCGGCCCGGCGCTACGTCACCGGGTGGCCGAGCCGCAGCGCGTTGCACACGCTCTCCCCGCGGTTGCTGGTCGACCGTGCGGCCAACGTCGAGGGGTCGCGCCAGATGCTCTCCCTGACGCCCGCCGCACTGTACGTCCAGCTCGTCGTGGCGGAGTGCAACCGTGCGCTGCCGCCGCCCTGGTCGCCCCGCGCGACGTGGCGCGCCGCGCACTGGGCCTGGCTCATCGCCGGCGCCGCGCAGTGGTTCTCCGGCCAGACGGCTCACGCGCGGCCGGCGATCGCGCGGCGCCTGCGCGAGGGCGCGCGCCCGGACTTCCCTCCGTCGCTGCGGGACGCGGCGCTGCTCGGCGGAACGCTGATGGACCTGATCGTGCGGGAGGAGGGCGTCGAGCGCGCGGTGGATCTCGTCTGCTCGTTGCCGCCGGGCGGCCCGCGCGAGGCGCTGGTGGCGGTGTTCGGGGGCCGCGCGATGGTGCATTCCGAGGGGACGTGGCGCGCGCACCTGGCGCGGATGGCAGGCCGGTGAGCGCGACGGCGAGATCGCGCTGCCGCCGTCGAGGCGGCAGCTCCCCTGGCCGCCGTGGCGCGAGCTACGCTGGCCGGCGTCATGGTCGACTCCGACGCAAGCTTCGTGGTCGCTCGCAACCCCGAGCCCGGCCCGCGGATGCTGCAAGACCTCACGAAGGCGCTGGTACGGGGCGTCTTCGCCGACTCACGCAAACTCCCCGAGGAAGGGACCTACCGCTTTCTGTCCGCCGCCTCCGTCCACGACGCCCCCCTGCGCCAGGCCGCCTACCAACCTGCCGACAATGCGTGACGCGGTCGCGGCCGACGTTCTGGCCTTTGTGCGCGCTGCGCTGCCAGCGCCGCCGGCCCACGTGCTCGAGGTCGGCGCGGGTCGTGGCGAGCTCGCTGCCGAGCTGCGCAGCGCCGGCTACGAGGTCCGCGCGATCGACCCCGCAGCCGAGGATGGCAGCGGCGTCGAGCGCGTTGAGCTGCTCCACGCCTCCGGCACGTTCGACGCCGCCGTCGCCGTTGTTTCTCTGCACCACGTCGAGCCGCTCGATGCGTCCTCTGCGCACCTCGCGACGCTGATACGCCCCGGCGGCGTGTTGGTGATCGATGAGTTCGACGTCACGCGGTTGGACAGCCGGGCCGCCGAGTGGTGGCTCGCGCAACGCCGTGCCGCCGGCGCCGTCGAGGAGCACGACGGCGAGAGCCTTCTGAGGTTCATGCGCGAGCACATCCACCCGCTGGGCTTCGTTCGCGAGACGCTGCTGCCCCACTTCACGCTCGGCGAGCCCGTGCGCGGGCCCTACCTGCACCGGTGGAATCTCGCGCCCGGACTGCGTGACGACGAAGAGCAGCTCATCGCGAGGGGCA
>DASYVZ010000440.1:0-7194 GCA_035936515.1 Solirubrobacteraceae bacterium
GCCGCGCCCCACGGGCGTCGGCGAGACGGTCGCAGCAGAGGCCCCCGCGCCCGTCGCGGAACCGGCCGACGCCGCCGCCTGAGCACGCAAGCTCGTCCGCTGGGCGGCCGCTCGCCGTCGCCGCACGGCGAAACCGCCGCCTCCGCGCGCTTTCACCCGTCCCTGCGACAAAACGCCGCAGAGAGCGGCGTGGTCGCCGGTGCCCTCCGATGCCGGCCGTAGACTGCCTCGCAAGTTCGTTCGTCCCCGAAGGAGGAGGCCGCAGATGGCCGCGACAAATATCAACCGTGTGGTCCTCACCGGCAACCTCACGTCCGATCCCGACCTGCGCAACCTGCCCAGCGGCACCTCGGTCTGCAAGCTGCGGGTCGCCTGCAACACGCGCCGCAAGGGCGCCGGCGGCGACTGGGAGGACAAGCCCAACTACTTCGACGTGACCGTCTGGGGCGCTCAGGGCGAGAACTGCGCGCGCTACCTCAGCAAGGGCCGTCCCGTCGCGATCGACGGGCGCCTGGAGTGGCGCGAATGGGAGAGCCAGGACGGCAACAAGCGCCAGTCGGTCGAGATCGTCGCCGATTCGGTGCAGTTCCTCGGCGGCCGCGACGACTCCGGCGGCGGCGGGCAGTCCAATGGCTTCACCCCGCGCTCCGACGTCCCGGCGAACACCGACGACTTCCAGACGGTCCCCAGCGGCGGCGGCAACCGGCCCCCCGCCGACGACGACATCCCCTTCTAGCCGCACGCCCGTGACCGAGCTCTCGTCCGGTTCGCCGTGGCGAGAGCTCAGGTGACGCGGCGGGAGGGCGAGCTTGCGCTAGCGTCACGCCTCGTGGACGAGCACGCGCTGAGGTACGACGGGTTCGACCCCGACGACGAGGGGTTGCGCGAAGCGCTGACCTCGACCGGCAACGGGTACTTCTGCACGCGCGGAACCGCCGAGTGGGAGGACACGGACGACGTCCACTACGCCGGCACGTACGCGCACGGGCTCTACAACCGCGAGACGACGATCATGGGCGGGCGGCCCGTCCTCAACGAGGACCTCGTCAACCTGCCCAACTGGCTCGTGCTCAAGCTGCGCGTCGACGGCGAGGACGCGATCCGCTTCGGCAACGTCGAGCTGCTGGACTACCGCCACGAGTACGACATCGGGACCGCGATGGTGGTCCGGGCGCTGCGCTTCCGCGATCGCGGCGGCCGCGAGATGACGCTGCGCAGCCGGCGCTTCATGAGCATGGCCCACTCGCACCAGGCGGCGATCGAGTGGACGCTGACCGCCGAGAACTGGTCGGGCTGCGTCGAGGTCGTCACGGCGCTGGACGGCCGCGTCACGAACGGCGGCGTCGCGCGCTACGGCGATCTCGAGGGTCGCCACCTCAACGCCGTCTCGCCGCGCACGTTCGGCCCCGAGGTCATCGCGCTGCACGTCGAGACGCGCCAGTCGAACATCTACGTCGCGCAGGCCGCGCGCACGCGGGTGTTCCGAAACGACGAGCAGCTCGACGTCAAGCGCGAGCTCTTCCAGGCCGAGGATTACATCCAGCACGTGCTCAGCTTCGACGTGCAGCAGGGCGAGCCCGTCCGCATCGAGAAGCTCGTCTCCCTGTACACGTCACGCGACCGCGCGATCTACGAGCCGCTGACGAACGCGGGCAAGTCCGTCGGCCGCTACCCCGACTTCGCCGAGGCGCTGGAGCGCCACACCCGCGCCTGGGACGAGCTGTGGCGCTCCAGCGACGTCGTGCTGCCCGGCGACGAGCGCGTGCAGCACCTGCTGCGGCTGCACATTTCGCACATCCTGCAGGTCTGCTCGCTGCACACGACCAACCACGACGCCGGGGTTCCCGCACGCGGCCTCAACGGCGAGGCCTACCGCGGCCACGTCTTCTGGGACGAGCTGTACGTCTTTCGCTACCTCACCCTGCGTCTGCCGGAGACCACGCGGGAGCTGATCATGTACCGCTACCGGCGCCTCGGCGAGGCCCGCGCCGCGGCGCGCGAGGCGGGCTATCAGGGCGCGATGTTCCCGTGGCAGAGCGGCAGCGACGGCAGCGAGGAGACGCAGGTGGTGCATCTCAATCCGCTGTCGGGGCAGTGGGATCCGGACCTCAGCCACCGCCAGCGCCACGTCAACGCGGCGATCTTCTACAACGTCTGGCACTACCACCAGGCCACGAACGACCTCGACTTCCTGCGCGACCACGGCGCAGAGATCATGCTGGAGATCGCGCGCTTCTGGAGCTCGATCGCGCACTTCAATCCCGAGCGCGACCGCTACGAGATCCACGGCGTGATGGGCCCCGACGAGTTTCACGAGAAGTATCCCGGCGCCAGCGAGAGCGGCCTGCGCAACAACGCCTACACGAACGTCATGGTGGCCTGGATCTGCGAGCAGGCGCAGGTCGTCCTCGGCCTGCTGACCGAGCGCCGCCGCGACACGCTGCGCGCCAAGCTCGGCCTAACCGACGACGAGATCGAGATCTGGCAGGAGATGAGCCGCAAGATGTACGTGCCGTTTCACGGCGACGGCATCATCAGCCAGTTCGAGGGCTACGACGACCTCGAGGAGCTCGACTGGGATGCCTACCGCGAAGCGCACAGCAATATCCAGCGCCTCGACCGGATCCTGCGCGCCGAGGGCGACGAGGCCGACCGCTACAAGCTCGCCAAGCAGGCCGACACCGTGCTGCTGTTCTTCCTGTTCTCGCCGGAGGAGATCAGCCGCCTCTTCGACCGCCTCGGCTACGACTGGGGCCCCGACAGCGCGCGGCGCAACATCGACTACTACGACGAGCGCACCTCGCACGGCTCGACGCTGAGCTACATCGCGCACGCCGGCGTCCTCGCGCCGATCGACCCCGAGCTCTCGTGGGAGCGCTTCCTCGTCGCGCTCGAGAGCGATGTCGGCGACGTGCAGGGCGGAACGACGAAGGAGGGAATCCACCTCGGCGTGATGGCGGGGACGATCGACCTCGTCCAGCGCGCCTACACCGGCGCGGAGATCCGCGACGGCGTGCTCTTCTTCGCCCCGACGCTGACCGACCGGCTCAACGGGCTGTCGTTTCCGATGCAGGTCCACGGCACGCCGATCCGCGTCACGATTCGCGACGGCGAGCTCACCGTGGTCATCACCGGCGGCTTCAGCCGCGCGATCAAGGTCGGCATCGGCGACGACGTGCGCGAGGTCGGCGCGGGCGAGCGCTGCACGTTCACGCTCGCATCGAGACCGGCCGTCGTCACACGCGGCAGCGCCACCAAGGGGGGAACATGACGACGCAGGACGGATTTCGGGCCGTGATCTTCGACGTCGACGGCGTGCTCGTCGACTCGCCGCACGAGGCGGCCTGGCGCGACGCCTTCCAGGAGATGATGGAGGGACCGTGGTCGGACATCCGCGACGAGACGAGCTGGACGCCTGAGGCCTTCACGTCGAAGGTCTACCAGGAGGTCCTCTCGGGCAAGCCGCGCATGGACGGCGCGATGGCCGCCCTAGAGCACTTCGGCGTGCCGGATCCGCAGGCGCGCGTCGAGGCCTACGCCGACCGCAAGCAGGACATGGTCGTCGAGCTCATCGAGGCCGGCAAGTTCTCCGCCTACCCCGATGCGCTGCGCTTCGTGCTCGCGGTCAAGGACGGGGGGATGAAGATCGCGGCCGCGTCGTCGTCGAAGAACGCCGGCCTCTTCCTGCGCAAGATCCGCCTGGACACGTTCGCCGAGCAGGAGGGCCTGGCGCCCGAGTGGATGACTGCGGGGCTGACGCTGCTCGACGCCTTCGACGTCGACATCTCCGGACGCGAGTTCGAGAAGGGCAAGCCGCACCCGGAGATCTTCCTGACCGCGGCGAGCGAGCTCGCGGTCGATCCCTCCGCTGCGTTCGTCATCGAGGACGCCGTGTCGGGCATCGAGGCGGCCAAGGCCGGCGCCTTCGCTGCGCTCGGCGTGGCGCGCCACGACGACGAGGCGCTGCTGGCGGCCGCCGACGCCGACATCGTCGTCACCACGCTCGACGACGTCGCCCTCGAAGGGCTCGGCGAGGGGCGGCTCGTCCGCCGCGCCGGGTGACGACGTAGCGCGATCCACGGACGTCGCGCCGCGTTTGTCACAATGACGGGCCGCGCGCATCGCCGTGCGCGCTCTCAGCAAGCGACTTAAGGACTTTCGTCAGTGGCAAAGCAGCGCAACCGTGGCAAGCCCACGCGCCGACGTGACAAGAAGGGCGGCCCCGGTACCGGCCGACGCAAGCCGTGTCCGTACTGCAAGGACAAGGTCGAGCAGGTCGACTACAAGGACACGGCCGTCCTGCGCAAGTTCATCTCCGAGAAGGGGAAGATCCGCTCGCGGCGGATCACCGGCGCCTGCCGGCGCCACCAGAGCCAGATCGCCCGCGCGGTCAAGCGCGCCCGGGAGCTGGCGCTGCTGCCCTACGTCAACGAGGGTGGCCGTGACGACGCCGAGCGCGAGGGTGGTCGCGGCGGACGCCGCGGTCGCGACTAGATGCCATCAGCGATCCTCATGCAGGACGTCGAGCACCTCGGCGAGCGCGGCGCCGTCGTCGACGTCTCCAAGGGCTACCTGCGCAACTACCTCATGCCGCGCAAGCTCGCCCAGCCTGCGACGAAGGGCGCTCTCGACGACGCCCGCCGCCGCGCGGAGTTGACAGACCGCGCGACGCAGGCGGTCGTGGCGAAGGCCAAGGAGGACGCGGAGGTCCTGAGCCGCACCGTTCTGACGATCAGCCAGCAGGCCGGCGACGACGGGCGACTCTTCGGCTCGGTGACCAACCAGGACATCGCAGACGCGATCGAGGAAGCGCGTGGCGTGAAGGTCGACCGGCGCAAGATCCACCTCGAGGAGCCGATCAAGAACGTCGGCACCTACGTCGTCGTCATCGAGGTCGCCGAGGGCGTGACGGCCTCGGTCAAGACGATGGTCGTCGAGCGCACCTGAGCACCGGCGCCCTGCTGCCGCTCGCCGCGCTGGCAGACACGATCTGGAGCGTCGTCGGCCTGCTCGGCGGCGCGGTTGGCATCGCGCTGCTGGTGTGGGCGGCGCGCAGCGGCCACGTCGAGCGCGACGCGGAGGACGCGGCGCGCGAGTTCTACGCCGAGCACGGCCGCTGGCCCGACGAGCCCGGCTGAGGGTCGTGCTCCGTCCGGCCGCCGTGCGAACGTTCGTTCGTACATCATGCGCGTTTCGGTCCCGAAACAACTTCTCGCACGGAGCGGCAACAACAGTCGGCTGACTCCTCCGCGCCCGCCAGAGCGACCTAGGCTGCTCACCTCGTGAGCACGCACCCCGACCCCCCGCCGCGCCCGCCCGCGACGATCGCGACCGGCGTCGCGCCGCCGCACTCCGTCGAGGCCGAGCAGTCGGTCCTCGGCGGCATCCTGCTGTCAGACCGCGCGATGTACGGGCTCGTCATCGAGGAGGGCCTCAAGGCCGACGAGTTCTACCGCGACCGCCACCGGGTCATCTACGAGTCGATGCTCGCGCTCTATCGCGAGAGCGAGCCGATCGACGTGCTGACGGTCAGCGAGCACCTGCGCTCGACGGGCAAGCTCGACCAGGCCGGCGGCAAGGCGGCGATCGACGCGCTGACCGGCGGCGTGCCGGGGCTCGGCGGCATCCGCCGCTACGCGCAGATCGTCCGCGAGCACGCGCTCATGCGACGGCTGCTGAGCACGACCTACGAGATCCAGGCCTCCGTGCTCAACCACGCCGCTGCGCCGCGCGACCTCGTCGAGCAGGCCGAGCGGGCGATGCTCGAGGTGGCCCACGACGACCGCCAGAAGGACTTCCGCACGATCGACGAGATCCTCGACGACGAGCTGCGAAAGATGGAGAAGCTCTCGCGCGAGGGCACGTCGCTCACAGGAACGCCGTCGGGCTTTCGCGATCTCGACGAGATCACGGGTGGCTTTCAGCCGGGGAACCTCATCGTGATCGCCGCGAGGCCATCGATGGGGAAATCTGCTTTGGTCACGAACATCGCCGAGAACGCCGCGATCGACCACGGCCGGCCCGTCGCGCTGTTCAGCCTCGAGATGTCCGAGACGGAGCTCGCGCAGCGCTTCGTCGCCTCGCAGGGGCGCATCAAGGGCGACGAGCTGCGCAAGGGCCGCGTGCCCGACAGCAAGTGGCCGAAGATCCTGCAGGCGTCGGCGAAGCTCGCGGCGGCGCCGCTGTTCATCGACGACTCCTCCGACGTCGGGATCATCGAGATCCGCGCCAAGGCGCGCCGGCTGCACCAGCAGCAGGCGCTGGGGCTGATCATCATCGACTACCTGCAGCTCATGCGCCCCGACGGGCGCGTCGAGTCGCGCGTGCAGCAGGTCGGCGAGATGAGCCGCGGGCTGAAGATCCTCGCCCGCGAGCTGAACGTGCCGGTGATCGCCCTGTCGCAGCTCTCGCGCGCGGTCGAGACGCGCGGGCAGTCGATCGACAGCAAGCGCCCGCTGCTCTCGGACCTGCGTGAGTCGGGCTCGATCGAGCAGGACGCCGACCTCGTGGCGTTCATCTTTCGCGAGGAGTACTACGACAAGGAGAGCGAGCGGGCGGGCATCGCCGACATCATCATCGCCAAGCACCGCAACGGCGCGATCGGCGACGTCGAGTTGACCTTCGCCAAGGAGTATCCGAAGTTCCTCAACTACACCTCGCCGGATCGCTACGCGTGAGGGGCCGGCTCCCCCGTCTGCGCGCGCGGCCCGCGCTGCGCCCAGGTCCTCCACATGACGACCGCCGCGACGACGATCAGCGGCGCGGCTTCGAGCGCTCCGAGAGCCCAGTGTCCTGCGTGTGCGATGGCGAACATGGCCGTGGTCGCCCGGTGGGGCCGGAGACGCTCGTGGCGCCCCCGGCCCGCTTGGGCAATGGGTTAGACCGTGGCCGTGCGGCGCGGTGCGTCACCCGTGGCCGGGCTCGCCAGGCCGATTGCGATGCCGCTGACCGCGATCAGCAGGTGCAGCAGGTTGTCGGCCGTGTTGATCGGGATGATCGACAGCAGGAGGCCGCCGTCGCCCACGATGAAGCCGAGTGCCGTGACGAGCAGGTAGACGACGCCGTAGCCGATGGCGAACAGCCGCGCGCTGGCGGCCGTCTTGGCCATCACGAGCCCGACGATGCCGGACAGCAGATGAACGACGTTGTGCCAGCCGTTGATGTCGAACGCGATCAGCGTGCCGCGCTGGGCGT
>DASYVZ010000441.1:0-1867 GCA_035936515.1 Solirubrobacteraceae bacterium
ATCGCCTTCGCCAACCAGAAGGGCGGCGTGGCGAAGACGACGACGACGCTCAACCTCGCCGCCGCGTTCGCCGAGACCGGCCATCGCGTGCTGTGCGTCGACATGGACCCGCAGGGCAACCTGACGATGTCGCAGGGCATCGACCCCGACACGCTCGAGCTGTCGATGTACGACGTCCTCGTCCATCACATCCCGATCAAGCAGGTCATCCGCCGGCGGGAGATCGACGTCGCGTGCGCCTCCATCGACCTGGCCGGCGCGGAGATCGCCATGTCCACCCAGATCGGCCGCGAGCGCTCGCTCACGAAGGCGCTGAGCGCCGTCAAGGACGATTACGACTTCGTCTGCATCGACACGCCGCCGTCACTCGGACTGCTCACGATCAACGCGCTGACGGCCGCTGACAAGGTGATCGTCCCCGTGCAGTGCGAGTATCTCTCCATGCGGGGGCTGATCCAGCTGCAGAACACGCTCCAGATGATCCGCGAGAACCTCAATCCCGATGTCCAGATCGAAGGCATCCTGCCGACGATGATGGACACGCGGACGGTTCACGCCAAGGAGGCGATCGAGATCCTCGAGGAGAACTTCGGCGATCGGCTGTTCGCATCGCGCATCCGCAAGACGGTGCGGTTTGCGGAGGCCCCGGTGAAGGGCATGTCCGTCCTGAAGTACGACCCGGACGGCACGGCCGCCCAGTCCTATCGCGATCTCGCGAAGGAGGTTCTCTCTCATGGCATCCGGTAAGCGCGCGAGCATGAGGGAGGGGCCGCTGGCGGCGCTCTTTCGCAAGACCGAGGAGGACGCCAGGCAGGCCGAGCCCGACGCCGCGCCGGTCGAGGAGATCCCGCCGCGCGAGGCGCCGCACCCGTCGCTGTCGCACCCGTCGGAGCCGATCGAGGAGGACGAGCCGCTCATCCCGACGCCGCAGGACCGCCTGCGCTCCGCCTTCTCCTCGGAGCTGCCCGACAACCTGCTCGAGCCCTCGACGCCGGCCGGCGAGCGCAGCCGCCGCGTCCGTACGCCCGAACCCGACTACGACGACGCGTTCGCCCGTGCCGACGTCTCCGAGCGCCCGACGCCGTTCGGCCAGGCCAAGCCGGCCGGTCAGCCGGTCATCCGCGTCGTGGGTGTCGGCGGCGGCGGGTCCAACGCGATCAACCGCATGGTCGAGGCGCAGGTCGCCGGCGTGGAGTTCCTCGCCATCAACACCGACCTGCAGTCGCTGCAGGAGTCCGCCGCCGACATCACGCTGCACATCGGGGCGAACCTCACTCGCGGGCTTGGCTCGGGCTCGGACCCGGACCTCGGGCACGCCGCCGCGATGGAGGACTACGACCGCATCAAGGCGCTGCTGAAGGGCTCGGACATGATCTTCGTCGCCGCCGGCGCCGGCGGCGGGACCGGCACGGGTGCGGCACCGGTCGTCGCGCGGATCGCCGTCGAGCTCGGCGCGCTGACCGTCGGGATCGTCACGAAGCCGTTCGGCTTCGAGGGCTCGCGCCGCCGCGACCAGGCCGACATCGGCATCCAGGCGCTCAAGGACGAGGTCGACACGCTCATCGTCGTGCCCAACAACCGCCTGCTCTCGGTGCTCGACAAGCACACGTCGATGGTCGAGGCCTTCCGCGTCGCCGACGACGTGCTGCGCCAGGGCGTGCAGGGCATCTCGGACCTCGTCACGCTGCCGGGCGTCATCAACCTGGACTTCGCCGACGTGCGCACCATCATGGCCAATGCCGGCAACGCGCTGCTGGGCATCGGCATGGGCACCGGCGAGAGCCGCGCCGTCGACGCCGCGAACACGGCCGTCTCGTCGCCGCTGCTGGAGACGAGCATGGAGGGCGCGCATTCGATCCTGCTGTCG
>DASYVZ010000442.1:0-21885 GCA_035936515.1 Solirubrobacteraceae bacterium
ACCCGCACCTGATCGAAGCCGGCGCCCAGTCCGCATCGCAGGGCCGGCCACACCCGGCGCAGTCGGCGGGCTCGTGGGCCGCGGGCGGCGGTCGTAGATGGACGAGCTCACGCTGCGCGTGACGCGCAGGCAGGCGCTCGCGTTTCGCCTGGCGCGTCACCACCTGGTTGAGCGCCTGGGCCCGGACGGGGCGCGGTCCGCCGCGGTCGTGGGGCTGCAGGACACGCCGCCGGGCACCGCGGGGCTATCGCTCGCCGCGCGTGCCGATGTCTCTCCCGCTGCGCTCGACGAGCTCGTGGTGGTATTCAGCGTCCGCGGCGCGCCGATGGCCGTCGCACAGGAAGACCTGGCGATCTTCACGGCGGGGCTCGAGCCTCCCGACGAAGAGGCCGCCAAGGTCGTCGTCGGCAATGCCTGGAAGTCACTGGACGGCATCACGGCGATGGACGCGCTCGACCGCGTCACCGATGCGGTCTACGAAAGCCTGCGCCACGGACCGCGTCCGCGCGACGACTTTCACCAGGCGCTGCGCGAGCACCTGCCCGCCGACCTGCTGTGGTGGTGCAAGGGCTGCGAAAGCCACCACGTCCACCCGTCGCTGTGGCGGGCGACCGGCATCCGCGGGGTGCTGGCGATCGTCGGCCGCGAGGGCCGCAGCCCTGTCTTCGGGCTCCCCCCGCAAGCGCCGGTGCTCGACGACCCCGGCGCTGAGCTGGCACGTCGCTTCCTGCGCGGCTATGCGCCGGCACGGCCGAAGCTGCTCGCCGCCTGGGCCGGCCTGGCGGCGTCCCATGCCACTGCGCTGTGGGAGCGCGCCGGCGATCTTGTCCGCGTCGACCTCGACGGCACGAAGGCGTGGGCGCTTGCCGACGACCAGGGCGCGCTCGTCGCCGAGGCGAAGATCCAAGGCGTGCGGCTGCTCGCGAACCTCGATCCGCTGAACGCCGCCCGTGACCGCGAGCTGCTCGTGCCGGACGCCGCCGTCCGCACGCGGATCTGGAGGGTGCTCGGCGGTCCGGGAACCCTGCTCGTCTCCGGCGAGCTCCGCGGTCTGTGGCGCTCGACGAAGAAGGGCAGCAAGCTGCTCGTCACCGTCGAACCGCTCGAGGCACTCGCGGCATCGGCGAAGGACGAGCTCGCCGCCGAGGCCATGCGGATCGCCCCCTTCCGCGGCGCCGAGACGGCCGAGGCGCGAGCCGCGGCGCTCTGACGCTCGGAACGCAGCAGCGCGCCGCCACCGCCGAGAGAGAAGCGCGGACGGTGCCATGATGCTGCTCGTCCTTTCGTCCGCTCGGCGGCGCGGCGGTCGCGCTGGCAGCCCCGGCTGTTCGACACCGAGGGCATGGTCTCGATCCACCCGCTGCGGCTGTCCTGTCGAGACGGAGCCGCGCTGCTCGGCAAGCTTCGTTCGACGTTGCCGCGCGGCCAGACGCTGCCGCAGGATGTCTGGCAGCGGCGCCACCGCGCGCTGTTGGTTCTGCTGTGCCTGCATGCGGTGGCGCTGCCGGTGTTCGGGGCGACACAGGGCTATGCGCCGCTGCACGCGGTCGAGCACGGCGCGGTGCTGGCGCTGCTGGCCGCTGTCGTGCACGCCGTCAGGCGCAGGCGACGCCTCGCCGCCGTCATCCTCTCGCTGGGGCTGATCACGAGCTCGGCGCTGCTGGTTCACATGTCGGGCGGCGTGATCGAGGCGCACTTTCATTTCTTCGTGATGATCGTGGTACTGGCGCTGTATGAGGATTGGCTGCCGTTTCTCGTCGCTGCCGGCTACGTCGTCGTTCACCACGGCCTGACCGGCGCGCTCGATCCCCACGCTGTCTACAACCACGCTGATGCGCTCGCGCATCCTTGGAAATGGGCGCTGATCCACGGCGCGTTCGTCAGCGCGGCGGGCGTCGCGAGCGTCGTGACGTGGCGCCTGAACGAGAGCCTGCGGGCCCGGGCAGACGAGCTGTACCGGCGCGCGCGCGCCAGCGAGCAGGCGCTGGCGGCGCGCGAGCGCGAGACGCGTCACATCCTCGAAACGGCACAGGATGCCTTCATCGCAATCGACGCGCGCGGCGTGATCAGCGACTGGAATCAGCAGGCGGTCGCGACGTTCGGGTGGAGTCGCGAGGAGGCGGTCGGCCGGATGCTCTCGCATACGATCATCCCCGAGCGCTACCGCGCCGCGTACGACCGCGGGCTTCAGCGGATCACGGCGACCGACGATGGCCGCGTCGCCGGCAGGCGGATGGAGGCGGTGGCGGTCGACCGCGCCGACCGGGAGTTCCCGGTCGAGCTGACGATCTCGCCGCTTCAGACGAGCGCCGGCTACGTCTTCTACGCGTTCCTGCACGACATTAGCGAGCGCAAGCAGGCAGACGACCTGCTCGAGCGCCGCCGCGCGCAGCTCGCCGAGGCGCAGTCGGTGGCGCGCCTCGGCAGCTGGGAGTGGAACGTCGATACCGACTCCATCGAATGGTCGGAGGAGCTGTGTCGCATCTACGGCGTCAATCCGGCTGATCACCCCGCCCGGCTGGAGGAGTTCGTCGCGACGGTGCATCCGCAGGACCGCGCAGCCGTGGCGGCAACCGTGCAGGCGTCGTGCGCCAGCGGCGAGCCCTTCAGCTTCGAGCACAGGATCGTGCGCCGCGACGGGTCGGTGCGCGTGCTGAGCGCCCGCGGCGAAGTGATCCTGGGCGCCGATGGCCGCCCGTTGCGGGTATTCGGGACCGGACAGGACGTCACCGAGCAGCGCGATGCCGAGGAGGCGCAGCGGCAGATGGCGGCGATCGTGCGCTCCAGCGAAGACGCGATCATCGCGTGGGATCTCGACGGCCGGATCGTGAGCTGGAACGACGGCGCGCAGAAGATCTACGGCTACAGCGCTGCCGACGTGGTGGGCCGCCCGGTCGTGATCCTGATGGCCGCCGATCGCGACGAGCGGGGACGCGGCCTGCTCGATCGCACCCGGCGCGGTGAGGGCGTAGAGCAGCTGGCGAGCAGGCACCTGCGCAAGGACGGTCGCCTGATCGACGTGGCATTGACGATCTCGCCGATCCGCAACGGGCCGGGGCAGGTGACCGGGGCTTCGATGATCGCGCGCGACATCTCCGAGCAGCAGTTGCGCGAGCGCTACCTGAAAGTCCAGCACGAGGCGACACGCGTGCTGGCGCACGCCGTCAGCGCCGACGAGGCGCTGCCGGCGCTGCTCGAAGCGATCGGGGAAGGGATGGGTTGGGCGGTCGGCGCAGTCTGGATGGCGTCCGGCAGGCGCGGGACGGAGCTGCGCTGCAAGGCGTTCTGGCACCAAGCCGATTCGGCCCCCGCAGCGTTCGAGGCGGCGTCGAGGCGCATGGTGCTGGCGCCTGCCGCCGGGCTTCCCGGATGCGTCTGGCGGGAGCGCGTACCGCGCTGGGTGAAGGACGTCACCCTCGAGCCGGATTCCATGCGGGCGCAGGCGGCCGCTGCCGACGGGCTGCACGCCTGCATCCTGCTACCGGTGGTGGTGGGCACGGAAGTACTCGCGATCATCGAGTTTCTCAGCCACGACGTACGGTCGCGCGACGCCGCGCTGCTGGAGCTGCTCGACACGCTCTCTGCCCCGATCGCGCAGTTCCTCGTACGCAAGCGCGCCGACGAGCAGCTCTCGCATCAGGCACACCACGACGCGCTCACGGGTCTGCCGAACCGTCGCAGGCTGATGGAGGATCTCGAGCTCGCGCTGACGCATGCGGACGACGAGCAGCGCCGCGCGCTGCTGATCCTCGACCTCGACGGCTTCAAGGCCTACAACGACAACTTCGGGCACGCTGCCGGTGACGCGCTGCTGACCCGGCTCGGGCGGCGCCTGGCGGCGGAGATGCGGCCGCACGGCACGAGCTACCGGATGGGTGGCGACGAGTTCTGCGTCATCGCCGCCGTGCCGGCGGAGGGCATCGACGTGCTCGTCGACCGCGCTCGCGCGGCGCTGAGCGAGCGCGGAGACGCGTTCAGCGTCACCGCCTCCTGCGGATCGGCGATGCTGCCCGAGCAGGCACGGACGCCATCTGAGGCACTCGGCCTTGCCGACCGCCGGATGTACGCCGCGAAGGGCAGCGGCACGCGAGCCTCGGCGGCACGGCAGAGCGCGGACGTGCTCCTGCAGGTCCTCGCAGAACGAAACGCGCAGCTGAGCACGCACCTCGACGAGGTCACGCAGCTATGCGAGGCGGTCGGAAACGTTCTGGCCGTACCCGACGAGCACATGAGCTACCTGCTGCACGCCGCGTCCCTTCACGACGTCGGCAAGGCGGCGATCCCCGAGGCGATCCTCGACAAGCCGGGACCGCTCGACGACGACGAATGGGCGTACATCCGCCGCCACACGGTGATGGGCGAGCGGATCCTCGCCGCGGCTCCCGCCCTCGCCCCCGCCGCGAGACTCGTGCGCGCAAGCCACGAACGCGTCGACGGCAAGGGGTACCCCGACGGGCTGACGGGCGAGGACATCCCGTTGGGCGCGAGGATCATCGCCGTCTGCGACGCCTACGACGCAATGACCGAGAACCGTCCCTACCGCACCGCCATGAGTACCGAGGGTGCTCTCTCAGAGCTACGCGCGTGCGCCGGCACGCAGTTCGACCGCAAGGTGGTGGAAGCCCTCGCAGCCGTGGTCGCTGCGCAACGGGCTGCACCGGTTGGCACGCAGGCAGGACGCTGAACACCGGACACACCTGGCGCCTGGCGCCGACCGGCCGTGGCGTCTCGGCCATCCGCCGTGCGCGGGAGTACCGTCCGCCTCGTGCTGGTTCATGTAGTGGCCGACTACGGTCCGGCGGGGGACCTGGCCTTCGCCGAGGTCGCTCAGCGTCTGCTCGCCGCGCTCCCGGACGCCGCGATCGTCGCCACCTCCGTCGCCCCCTTCGACACGTTGGCCGCCGGCTTCGTCGTTGCGCAGCTCGCGCTCACAGCCGGCCCGGCCGGGCGCGTGGTGTTTCACAACGTCGCCCCGCGCCGCGACGAGGCGAACCCACGACGCGAGAACGAGGGCGAGCGCTTCACGGTCGGCGAAGCGCCGAACGGCACGCTCGTCGTCGGGCCGAACTCGGGGCACTCGCTGGCGTTCGTGTGTGACGAGGCGCCGCTCTTCTACCTCGACGTGCCGGCCGCCGGCTCACAGTTTCGGTCGCGGGACTTCCTCCCCGCGGCGGTCTGCCGGCTCGTCGCCGGCGACCGCGGCAGTGTCGGCGACCCGGTCCCGTCTGAGCTCGTGCCACGCGTTCCGCGGGCCGCCGTCGCCTACACCGACGGCTACGGCAACCTGAAGACGACGCTCGACGAGCCTCCGGCGGCAAACGGGGAGCGAGTGCTCGTCCGACTCGGCGACGCGTCGGCGACGGCGATCGTCTCCGATGGCAGCTTCTCGGTGGCCGAGGGTGAGCTCGCGCTGGCGCCGGGATCGTCGGGCTGGCCGCTGCGCGACGGCGCGGAGCGGCGCTTTCTCGAGCTGTTCCTGCGCGGGGGGAGCGCGTCCGCCCGCCTCGGTCACCCCGCGTCCGGCACGCCCGTCGTCGTCAGCCGAACATAGCGCTCGCAGCAGAGCGGCTCGACCTGAGCGCCGGCGCTGTGAGCGTCGGCACAATGCTGGCATGACGCGGATCGACGAGACACGCCTGCCCGGGATCGGCGTCCGCCACGATTTTGTCACGTCCGCCGGTACGAAGGTCGGCGTCGTCACGTACCGCGACGGGCGCCGCGAAGTCGTCGTCTTCGACGAGCGCGACCCTGATGAATGCTCTGTGAGCGTGCAGCTCGACGAAGATGACGCGCATACGCTGGCGGATCTGCTCGGCGGGTCGCAGATCATCGAGCACGTCGAACATGAGCGAGAGCAGCCGCCGACGTAGTCGTGTTCACATTGGCAGCGACGACCGGTCCGGTGGCGCCGTTCCTCGTCGAGGTCGGCATTCTTGTCGCCGCGCTCGCGGCGGTGGCGCGGCTGGCGAGCGCACTGCGGATGCCGGCCGTCCCGCTGTATCTGCTGGTCGGTGTCGCGGCCGGCAGCGGTGGCCTACTGCCCTTGGGCTTCAGCTCGGACTTCATCGCCGCCGGCGCACAGATCGGCGTGCTGCTGCTGTTGTTCATGCTGGGCCTCGAGTTCTCCGGCGAGGATCTCGCCGCCACCCTGCGCAGCGGTCGCGCGGCGTCGGCGCTCGACGCCCTCAACGCGCTGCCCGGTCTCTTCGTCGGGCTCGCGCTTGGATGGTCGCTGGCTGCGTCGTTCCTGTTGGCGGGGGCGACGTACGCATCGTCGTCGGGGATCGTCGCGAAGTTGCTCGACGAGCTGGACCGCGTCGGCAATCGCGAGACCCCGATCGTGCTTGGCGTCCTCGTCTCCGAAGACCTCGCGATGGCGGCGATCCTGCCGATCGCCGCAGTGCTCGTCTCGGGAGAGCCCTTGCTCTGGGCGGCGCTCATCGCGAGCGGTGCGCTCATCGTGGCGGGCTTCGCGGTGCTGGTGGCGATTCGTTACGGCGATCGCATCAGCCGCCTGCTCGTACACAGCTCCGACGAAGCCGTCCTGCTATCGGTGCTGGGCCTCGTCCTTGTCGTCGGCGGCGTGGCTGAGGCGGCGAACATCTCTGCCGCGATCGGCGCCTTCCTGGTCGGTACGGCACTGTCAGATCCAGTCGCCCAGCGCGCGCGTCAGCTGATGCGACCATTGCGCGACGTCTTTGCAGCGACCTTCTTCGTGTTCTTCGGGCTGCGCATCGACACCGGGGTGCTCGTGACGGTGCTGGGGGCAGCCGTCGTGCTGTGGGCAGTCAGCGCCGCGCTGAAGGTCGCCACCGGCTGGTGGGCGGCACGGCGCGCCGGGATCGGGGTGCGCGGCGCCGCGCGCGCCGGAACTGCGCTCATCGCACGCGGGGAGTTCTCGATTCTGCTGGCACAACTCGGCGTCAGCGCCGGGCTGGAGCCGCAGCTCGGCCCGCTCGCGGCGGCCTACGTGCTGCTGTGTGCGATCAGCGGCCCGTTGCTCGCACGCGCTTCGGACGCTCTGGTCGATGCGCTGCGCGGCCGCCGTCCGCTTCGGGAGCGCCGCCGAAGTACGGCAGCCGACTGAGCGCGCCCTCGGGCGTCGCCGGTCGCACATACGCCACCGGCGACACCGGCGCGATCCCTCGGCTAGCTCAGTCGCCGTGTTCGCGTGCGACGTACTCCTCGAGCAGCATCGGGATCTCCCGGGTGCGCTCGGCGACCTGCAGCAGGTCCTGCATCGTGGCCTCCTCCTCGACCTGCTCGTTGAGGAACCACTCGATGAACTGCTCGCTCTGGTAGTCCTTGGTCTCGCGCGCGATCTCAAAGAGCTCGCTGATGTGGACGGTGACCTTGCGCTCCTGCTCCAGCGCTGCCTTGATCGGCTCGATGTGGCTTTCGAAGTGGTTGGTCGGCGCTGCGATCGGCCCGAGCTCGACCGGGCAGTTGGTGTCAAGCATGTACTTGACCATCTTCATCGCGTGCCCACGCTCCTCTTCGGCCTGCTCGTAGAAGAAGTGCGCCAGGCGCGGAAACGTCTGGTCTTCGTAGTGGGTCCCGATCGAGACATACTGATGGGCAGCGGCAAACTCGCGTCCGACCTGCTCGTTGAGGGCGGCGGCAAAGCGCTCTGAGGGCACTGGAACCTCCATGGTGCGTTGTGTCGTATGTAGGACCTGGTTGGGTTCGAGTACCCGCCGATCCGCCGTTGGCCGTCCTAATTAGGCGCGCCTAACGCTTCCTGTTAGCCTCCTGGCGGGAGGACCGTGATGAAGCAGAAGACGACGTGTTGCAGGTCGATTCCACGGTGCGCAAGCTGCCCCGTACTCTCAGCGCGCCGAGCGCGCGCAGCTCCTCGCTCCGGCGCACTGGCGAGCGTCTTCGCCGAGATCTACAGCGGCCAGCCCCGTCCACTGCCGGCGTCGGTCACCGAGGCGCTTGCCGCGCTCGCGCTGGCGCGCCACCCGCCGACGCCGCGTCAGTGGGAAAGCGCCTCTACGAGCTGGTCCTTCGTCATTGACGAACGCCCTGGGATGTCGCGCGAGCGGGCCCGGTCGTAGAGCTCGTCGCGTGTGAAGCCGGCCAGCCCGCCACCGGCGGCACGCGTGCGGCCCGCCGGCTGCTGGGGCGGCTGTTGGCGTGCCGCCTGAAGGCTCTCGCGTAGCGCCGCCATCAGATCCGGGACGGGTGTGGGCTCCTCTACCGCCCTTGGCAGCTTGATCGTGCGGCCCTTGCGCTTGCGCGCGACGATCTTCTGCAGGCGGATCCGGTAGCAATCGCTGTAGCGGTCGGGCTGCCACGCGACGGTCATGCCCTCGATGAGCCGTGCTGCAGCGCGCACGTGCTCCTCTTCGGCGCTGACGTCGGCGGCCCCGTCGATCTCCTCGAGCGAGCGCACCTCGTCGTGGAAGAGCATCGTCGTGAGCGCGAGCACGCCGTCGCGGGCGCGGACGATCGCGAGGTACTCCTTGGTGCGCATGACGAACCTCCCGAGTGCGGCGCGCTCCGTCTGGCTCATGACCTCCAACAGCAGCCGGTACGCGCGAAGTGCACCTTCGTTCTCGGCGGCCGGCGCGAGAAGGTACGGGTGATCGAAGAAGACCGGATCGACGTCGGCGAGATCGACGAAGTGCTCGATGTCGATCGTGCGCGTGCGCTGGGGCTCGAGCGCGTCGAGCTCCTCGTCGCTGACGATCACCGTATCGCCGTCGTCGAACTCGTAGCTGCGCGTGATCTCCTCGTAGGGCACCTCGATCTGCTCCTCAGAGCACCAGCGCTGGACGTCGATCGGCGTGTTGTCGCGCTCGTGCAGCTGGCGGAAGTGCAGATCGAGGTCGCGCACGCCGGTGATGAGCTGCACGGGGACGTTGACGAGCCCGAAGCTCAGCGAGCCGGTCCACAGCGATCGCGCCATCTACGCTGCGCCTCGCGCGTCGATGCTCGCCCTCAGCGCCGCGAGCAGATCGTCGGACTGCGCGGGATGCTCTGCGGGCGCGAGCTCTGGCGCTGTGCCCCGGCGCTTGTGCTCGAGGTAGTCCAGGACGCGCTGGCGATAGCTGTCGCTGAAGGCCTGGGGGTCGAAGGCGACGTGCAGATTGTCGACGAGGACGCTCGCCATCTCGATCTCACGAGCCGTCGGCTGACGTGAGGGCGCCTCGACCTGTAGCTCGTCGCCGCGCACGATCTCGTCGTCAAAGCGCATCGTGTGCATCGCCAGCACGCCGTCCAGGGCCCGGATCGCGACCACGTACTCGCGATTGTGGAACTGCCACCGCGCGATGCCCGACCGCCCGGTGCGGGCCAGCGCATCCTGCAGCACGCGGTAGGGGTCGGCGGCGTCACGAACCCCGAGGTAGTAGGTGCGCTCATAGAAGACGGGGTCGATCGCGCCGGCGTCGACGAACTCCTCGATGTCGAGCCGGCGCGTGCGCGGCTCCGCCGCCGCCTTGATCTCGTCCTTCTCGAGCACGACGTACTCGTCGGGCGCGACCTCGAACCCTTTGACGATCTCCTCGTATGGCACTTCCTCGTCCTCGTTCGGGCAGATCCGCTTGTGCTCGATCCGCCCGCCGTCGCGCGCATGAACCTGATGGAAGTGCACGCTGCGGTCCTGCACCGCCGAGTAGACCTTGATCGGGACGGCGATCGTCCCGAGCGTGATCGTCCCATTCCAGATAGATCGCGGCACGTCCACGCGGTTACCCGCCCCTCGGACCGGCGGCGCCGGTTGACAATCGGCTGTGTCAGCGGCCTGACGCTTGGCGACGACGGCCAACGAAGCCAGCCGGACCGACCCTCACGATCGATCGGCCGCGCACGCTGGCGAACGAGCCGCGAACACGCCGAAACCTTGAAGAGCGGCGTTGCGCCGCGGCGTCGCGCGGTATCTCAGTGGACGTGGGTGCGTCGGGTGCTGCGTGCGGGCAGCCGGCTCGTCGCTCGGCCCTGCTGGCGAAGCTTGGCGAGGTAGCACTGAAACGCGATGCTCAGATGGGGCCGGTCCAGCGCCGCAGATCCGCTTGGCGCACGGGGAACGACCGATCGCGCCGCGAGGGGTTCGACGAAGTCCAGCCGGTCCAACAGGCCGCAGACATCCAGCACGCGCTGCACGGCAGGCGGACCCTTGATCAGCGAGAAGCGACGGCCGGCGCTGCGCGCGAGGCGGTCCTCCCTGAGGATGAGCCGCACTGCGCTGGAGTCGATGAAGGTGAGCTCGCGCAGGTCCAGCACGACGTGCTGGAAGCCCGCGCCGCGCAGCTCGTCGAGCTGCGCCTGAAGTGTGGCGGCGTTCGCGAGGTCAAGTTCGCCGCCGGGCGCGACGCGCACAGCATCGCGTTGCGGATGAACGTCGACGCGAAGCGCCGCAGGGTCGTACTGCGAGCGGGCGATGCTGTTTCGGATGGTGGAACGCCTCCCCTCGGACAACGATGAGTGAGGGCTATCCGGCGCTCCTGATCAGAGCTCGGCATACCGCCATCGAACGTTGCTTGCCATCGCTCCCACGGGTCGACGGCCGCCCTCGAAGGGTAGCGCTCGCAGTCGGCAATGCAAAATCGTTGACACGAAATCTCCAGCGTCCCTTTTTCGTGCGCGCAGCTCGCTCTGATCGACCTGCGGTTTGCTCAGCGCGCTGACGGATATCCCACAACTGGCGGCCGGGCTCGTTCGAAGCCGACGGCGGTCTGCGCGTAAGGCGGCCGCGGAAAGCGAGCAGTTCGGCCGTCCAGGCCTTGGCGCCGTCGCGGCATCAACAGGTCGTGGCGTCCTGTATCGGCCCTGGAGCCCGTCGGCCACTTCCCCTGGAAACGGGGATCGCTCTGGTCTGACCGCAAGAAGACGGCAGCTTGCGCACGAGAGCGAGGAGTAGCGCAAACGCTGCTCGCTGATCGGATCGGGCGGCGTTGTCTCGGCGGCTCCGTCGTCGCCCCGGTCGACGGCGACGGAGCCGGCTCCACACTTCGCCGGTGGTGCGCGATCAGCACCCAGCCGACGCTCGGCGCGGGTGTCCGACGCGACGATCGGCAGACGAGCTCGTCATCGGGATTGACCGGCGGGCGAATGCTTCGGTGGCGATCCCGGCGTGTGCAGCAGGTTGTGCACGTTCTTGACGCCCTCGATCTTCTGCGTTGCCGCCTCGAGCTCCTTGATGTCCTCGGGACGCTTGACCTCCCCGCGGAGCTCGACGATTCCGTTGTGGACGTTGATGCTGACGCTCTCCTTCGGCGCATCGGCCGGACGGAACAGCTCGCTCTCGACCTTCCGCGCGAGCGTCACGTCGTCGTACTCGCGCTGCCGGCCCCGCAGCGGCGTCGCCGTCTCCTGTAGGGCCCCCGTCACCACGCCGGCGGTGTAGCGGGCCTTGCGGTCGGCGGCCTGTGCGAGATCGCGCGCCGCGGCCGCGGCGCGGTCGCGGGCGATGTGCCGGCGGCGCTTGTCGAGGTAGCCGGCCAGCCGGGCCGTCGCGGCGCCCGCCGCGAACAGCACGACCCCTGGGAGCTTGCGGCGGCCATGGCGCTGCAGTGGTGGTTGTCGCTGGAGGATCTTCACCGATCAGCCTCCTGGGTTCGTTGCGTCGTACCTCGCGTCTACCCCCCGATCGCAATCGCTCGACACGTAGTTGCCGAGCGAGCACGCCTCCCGCGGAGACGGCGGCAGCCTGCCGCTCCGGCGGTGCTCAGCTGGCGCTCTGTTGCTGAACGGGCAGCTGCGTGCGGTCCGGGTCGACGATCACGTGCGTCACGGGGATGTCGAGTTCCTCTCGCAGGCGCTTGACGATGCCGGTCTCAAGCCAGTTCGACATGCCTGGGGGATAGGTCGAGATCAGCACCTCGTCAGCGGCGAACACGCGCAGCTCGTCTTCGATCGCGCCGAGTGCGACGTTCGGGTCGCCGACCTTGCCGCTGGCGTCGAGTCCCTCGGACTGTGCCCAGGCGAGCGCGGCGGCGAGGCGCCGATGTGCCTCCTCGATCTCGTTGTCGACGTCCGAGGCGAGGTACCGCGCGCGAGAGACGAGGATCGGAGCGACGATACGCAGCTCGCTGCCGCCGATCGCGCGGTCTCGCAGGCTCGCGGCGAGCTCCTCACCCTGCAGGGTGCGGTTGGCGACGACCAGCACTCGCGATCGCGGCGACGCCGCGCCGCGGCGGCCCTCGGCGGCCGCTTCGCCGAGTGGCCGACGACGATCTGGATCCTGACTTGCGATCTCCCACACGAGCGCCCCGAGCAGGGCGCCGGCAAAGAGTGCCCCGCCGGCGATCGGGTTGACGAACGCACCGACCGCGACCGAACTCGCGGTCAGTCCCGCGCCGCCAACCGCCAGATAAAAGGCATCGGTTTCGTCACGGATGGGGTTGCGCATACGCAGAAGGCTCCTCGCCCGATGCAACGATCGTTACATATCTCTCGAGCCGCGACAACCTCGGACGGATGAACCTGCCGCTGGCCAGACGCAACCGCTACCCCTGCGCGCGTCGCAGCGCCGTGAGCACCCATTCGTCTGTGGGACTCCCGCGCAGCCCGCCGGGTGTCGCGAACAGCCGGCACTTGAGGCCGAAGTCGCTGCGCTGCTCAGCGCCGGGCTCGACGTCGGCGGCCACGCCCACGCAGCGTCCAGCTGTCCGCGCGCATCGGCGATCGCGGCCGCGCTACAGACGGCAGGCCCGGCGACCGCCGGTGAAGCCGTTCACGAGCGCCCTCGTGTTCGCCTTCATCGAGCCGATGTACGTCTCCCCATCCGTGCCGGGGGCGCCGAGCGAGTCGGCATACAGCGCGGGACCGACCTTCGCCCCCGCATCGCGCGCGATCGCCCGCGTGAGCTTCTGGTTGCCTGAGCCCTGGGGGAAGATCGTCGTGACGCCGGCGGCGCGGATCGTGCGCACGAGGCGCGCCACCTCGCCCGCCGATGCCTGCGCTTGTGTCGACCGAGCGGGAACAACCGTCCCGATGACGTCGATGTCGTAGCGGTCGGTGTAATAGCCCAGCGCGTCGTGGTCGGTCACCAGTTTGCGCTTCGATTCGGGGACGCCTGCCATACAGGCGGCGATCGCCCGGTCGAGATCGCGCAGCCGGGCCACATAGCGCTGGGCGGCGGCGGCGTAGGCGTCGCGCCCCTCGGGATCGGCGGCCACGAGCGCGTCGCGGATCTCGCGGACGGCGGAAATCGCGTTGCGCGGGTCCTGCCACCAGTGCGGATCGATCTCGGACGCGTCCTCGTGGCCCTCGGCGTCACGCGAACCGCCGTCGCCCTTCTGTCCCTCACCTTCGCGCGCGCGGACCGCGTCGAGCAGCGTCACGGTCTGCGCTTCCGAGGCGGCGTTTCGCAGGACGCCATCCAGCCACGCGTCGAGGTCTCCCCCGGAGCGCAACACGACAGCTGCGCCCGACACGGCCTCGACGTCGCTCGGACGCGGCTCGTAGTCGTGCGGATCGGAGTTGGCTGCCAGGATCTGACGAACGCCGGCGCGGTCGCCGGCGACCTCACGAGCAAAGTCGCCGAGCTGCGTCGTCGTCGCGACAACGGTGACGTCACCGGTGGCGGCGCGCTCCGCGTTCTCGTCGCCCGCACCGCAGGCGGCGAGAACCACGGCGACGAGGCCGCTCACGAACCCGGAGATGATCTGGCGAGCGGTCACCGCAGAACACACTAGCAGCGAATGATTCTCGTTTGCGTTACGTCACGGAAACGTGCTCCGGCACCGTGGCGAATTCGACGGTCGCCTCCACTTTGAGTCCGGTGCAGGCAGAATGCCGCCATGCGAGTGATCGTGATCGGCATCGGCGAGGTCGGGCAGCACATTGCCCGCACGCTGAGCAGCGACCGCCACGACGTCACCGTCGTCGACTCCGACGCTGCGCGCGTAGCGGCGCTGCAGGGCGACCTCGATGCGCTGGTGGTGGCGGGCGACGGTGCGTCGCCGAAGTTTCTGCGGGAGCTGGGCGCCGGCGAGGCGGACCTGTTGTGCGCGGTCACGCAGAGCGACCCGGTCAACGTGATCGCGGCGCTGGTCGCGCACCAACTCGGCGCGAAGCAGACCGTCGCGCGGGTGCGCGACGCGGAGTACTTCGGCGACGACGAGTCATTTGCGCGCGATCAGCTCGGCATCGACTTCGTGATCAATCCCGATCTCGCCACCGCCGACGACCTTGCCGAGGCGATCCTGCTGCCGGGCGCGGTGCATGTGGAGTACTTCGCCAACGGCAAGGTCGCCATCGCCGAGTCGATACTGACGCATCGCTCACCGCTGGTGGGCCAACCGTTTGGTACGCGTCGCATCGTCCGTCCCAGCTTCGTGTTCGGCTTGATCCGCGACGGCCGCGCCATCGCGGTCGAGCCCGGTCACCGCGCGAAGATCGGGGACCACGTCCTCGTCGCCGCGGCGCGGGAGGACATCGAACCCGTTGTCGCGCACATCGCCGGTTCTGCCAAGCGTGTACGTGACGTGGTCATCTTCGGCGGCGGCCGGATCGGGCTGCCGCTTGCCCACCGCCTCGAGGCCGCCCGCACCTTCAACGTGACGATCATGGAACGTGACGCCGAACGCGCCTGGCAAGTTGCCGAGCAGCTGTCCGGTACCACGGTCCTGCACGAGGAGGGTGTCGGCAAGGACGCGCTGCTGGCTCATGGCGTCGATCGCGCCGGCGCGTTCGTCGCGTGCGCCGGCGATGACCGCTCGAACCTGCTTGCGGCGCTGCACGCGCGTCAGCTCGGAGCCGGCCTCTCGCTGGCCATCGTCTCGCGCGAGGAGTTCACGCCCCTGGTCGACGCGCTGGGCATCGACGCGTCGTTCTCACCACGGCTGGTCACCGCCGAAGCCATCCTGCGCGCGGTACGCGGACCCAACGTTCACGCCATGTACCTGCTCAGCGGCGGTGCCGAAGTCGTCGAGGTGCAAGCCAGTGCAGGCTGCAACGCCGACGGTCGCACGATCGAGGCGGTCAACTCCGATGCGCTGACGCACGTCACGGCGATGGTTCGCGACGACCGCGTCCTCATCCCCGAAAAAGACGAACGTCTGCGAGCGGGCGATCGGCTGGTGGTTTTCAACGTTCGTCAGGGCGTCGCCAAACTGCACCAGACGTTCGACGCCGCAGCGTGAGGCGCCGCGGCCGGCTGGGGCCCAACCTCAACGCGCAGCTCATCGTGCCGGTCGTGTCGGGGGCGCTGCTCGCCGTCGGCCTCGGCATGCTCGTGTGCTTTGGCGTGGCGCTCGTCGGGGGCGACGGCAGCGCAGCGGCGTTCGGGGCACCGGCCGCGGCCCTGATCTTGCTCAGCACGCTGGGCCTGACCTCCGCAGGACGCCTGCGGTCGATACCGCTGCGCGCGCGCGATGGCTTCTTCGCCGTGACCGCGGCCTGGGTCGCCGCGGCCGCTGTCGGCGCAGTGCCGTTCCTGCTGCACGGCACCTTTCAGGCGCCGGTCGACGCCTTCTTCGAGAGCATGAGCGGCTTCACGACGACGGGGGCCACGCTGCTGAGCGACGTCGAGTCCCAGCCGGACGCGGTGCTGTTGTGGCGCAGCATGACGCAGTGGCTGGGGGGCGTCGGCATCGTCGTCCTCGTCATCGCGATCGCGCCCGCCACCGGCTTGGCGAGCCAGCGCGTCTTCTATGCCGAGATGACCGGCGTCACGAACGACCGCCTCACGCCGCGGATCGCCGACACCGCGAAGATCATCTGGACGATCTACCTGACCCTGACCTCGCTGGCCTTCGCCGCCTACTGGGTCGCGGGCATGACGCCGTGGGATGCCGTCAACCACAGCTTCACGACGGTCGCGACGGCCGGCTTCTCGACGCGCAACGACTCGATCGCCGGCTTCGACTCGGTGGCGATCGAGCTCGTCGCGATGGCGTTCATGATCGCCGGCGGAGTCAACTTCGCGTTCTACTGGCGCGCGATGCGTGGCCGCTCGAGCATCTGGCCGCAGGCCGCCGAGGTCCGCGCCTACCTGCTGATCATCCTCGGCGCCACCGCCGCCATGACCGCGACCCTGCTGCTGGGCGACGACGCCGTCGGCGTCGCCGAATCGTTGCGAGCCGCAGCGTTCACCGCCGTCACCATCGGGACGACGACCGGCTACACGACCGTCGACTTCGACGTCTGGCCGGACTTCGCCCGGATCATGGTGCTCGTGCTGATGTTCGTCGGCGGTTGCGCGGGCTCGACGGCCGGCAGCATGAAGGTCATACGCGTCATGCTGCTCGGCAAGGCCGCCGCGCAGGAGCTGCAGCGCCAGCTGCAGCCCAAGGCCGTCCAGGTGCTGCGCACGCGCGGCCGCGTGTTCTCGGAGGAGGTTCGTCGCGGCGTCTTCGCGTTCTTCGCCATCTACCTGGCGGTGTTCGCCGCCGGCACGCTGGCGATGGCCGCCTCCGGGCTGGATCCGATGACGGCCGTGGGCAGCACCGCCGCGACGCTGAACACGATCGGCCCAGGACTCGGCGACGTCGGCGCCACGGAGAGCTTCGCCGCCGTGCCGGAGGGCGGCCGCTGGATCCTCAGCGCGCTGATGCTCATCGGCCGCCTCGAGATCTTCACTGTCCTCGTGTTGCTGACACCCGCCTTCTGGCGGCGCAGCATCGCGTGAGGCCGACCGGCTCATTCGGCGCGTCAGCGGTCGGCGGGCTCGCACTCCACGATGACGCGGCACGGGCGGTCGGTGAGCACCGTCCTGATGGTCTTGCCAAACAACGTCGTTCCGGTTCGCGGCGGCAGCGGCATGACGATCGCGACCGCATGCAGCTCACGCGCGGTCTCGACGATCAACCGGCCGCTCTGACCGGGCCGGACGCGCTCGACGTGACCGGTCACCCGACGGCCCGCCTGCAGCCGAGCCTGCTCGACCACTGCACGTGCAGCGAGCTCCTCCTCCGGTAGCTCGGCGGTGATCGGCAATGCCTGCGGAACCGTGATCGTCACGAGCACGTGGATGGCGCGCTGGCGCCGTGCCGCGAGCTTCGAAGCGGTCGCAATGGTCTGCGGCGTGAAGCCGCGCACGTCGAACGCGACCAACACGGACTGATACTCGCCTGCGTGCTGGGTGGCGGGACTGGGGGCCGCAACCTTCGCGGCCGTCGTCAGATCAAGGTTCTCGCGACGGCGGTACAGGACGTACGCCACGACCGCGAGCGCGAGCAGGACGCCGCCGACGGCAGCGATTTCGGGGTTCGGGATCGACACGACGACGAACGGTATCCGCCTGCAATCGGTGCCCGATCATGAGCTCGCCACGGCGCCGCGTGCTCGCAGCAACGGCGTGTGCGTAAGCTCTCGTCGCGAAAGGGAGGTCCGGATGGCCGCTGAACTGTCGGTGGACGTTCCCCGGGGCAGGGGTGCTCCGGCGGTTGCTCGCAAGCTCGCGCGGGCGAGGTTCGAGCAGGAGCTGCCGGTGCGACACCTTGACGACCTGCTGGTCATCGTCTCGGAGCTGACCAGCAACGCTGTGCTGCACGGCGCCGGCGACATCCGTCTGCGCGTGAGCGTCGAGAACGGGCGCGTCTACGGTGAGCTGATCGACGAGGGCAGCAGCCACGTCTGGTTTGAGCTCAGCCGCCACGCCGAGGGCGAAGCTGTCGATCCGGAGCTCGGCACGCACCAGCGGCCGCCCCAACTCGGATAGCAACCCGATCCCTACGTTCGAGCGGCCATGACCCGCTCGAGCTCGTCCCTGGTGGGCAGCGCCTGCATCGCGCCGAACGCCCTGCAGGCCAGCGCGCCGGCCACCGTCCCTCGGCGCACCGCCTCGCGCACGGACGCCTCCTCGTCGAGCCAGCCGGCGTTCTCGGAGAGGTGTGTCAGGCTTGCCGCCAGGAACGCGTCGCCCGCGCCCGTTGCGTCCACGACGTCTTCGATCTCGAACGCGGACACATGGCCGCGGAACTTCTCGGTCGCGTACAAGGCCCCGTCGCCTCCCATGCTCGTGAGGGCCAGTGAGACGCCGCGCTCCAGCAGCATGTCGGCCCCCTCGTCGGGGTCGTCGGTGCCGAGCACCGGCGCGAGCTCGTCCTCGCTGAGCTTGACGACGGTCGACAGGTCGAGCATCGGCTCGACGGCCTCGCGGAACGCCTCGAGGCTGTCCCAGAGATGCGCGCGGAGGTTGACGTCGAAGGCGACGGCGACGTCCATCTCGTTGGCGAGCTCCGCGAACCTGTGCGTCGCCGCGCGCACCGGTTCCTTGAGGAGCGGGATGCTTCCGAAGTTCGCGAACGACGCCCCCTCGAGGCTCTCGCGTGAGATGTCGTCGGGCGCGAGCAGCTCGTCCGCCGCCGGGACGGAGCGGTAGAAGGTGAACTCCCGGTCGCCGTCCGCGGAGACCTCCACGAACGCCAGCGTCGTACGAGTGGGCGGCGGCTGGCGCAGGACGCCGGAGATGTCCACGCCCACCGCGTCCAACGCCCTCAGGATGAACTCGCCGAAGAGGTCGTCGCCCAGCCTCCCGACGAATCCCGCCTGTGCCCCGAGCTTGGCAGCCGCGACCGCCACGTTCGCAGGAGCCCCGCCAGGTCGGGCGGTGAACGGCAGCTCGACGTCCGAGGGCGCCCGCTCGCGGTAGACGTCCGCCACCACCTCGCCCAGCGTCACGATCTTTCCCACGGCTCTGAAGCCCTCCTCCTCGTCCTTCCCGACTCGAGCCAGTGCATCTGCGCGACGGGAATCGCGACGCCCGCTCAGGCCCATCCATACCCAACCTGGTCGTCGACGATCGGCGTGATCTTCCGGGCCGGCCTCGGGTCACCGTCGTCCCCGCCCGGCGGCCGCTGTGCAGGGGGTGACTGCGCCTGATGGTTTGGGTATGGGCCGCTTCAGCGGCCCGATCGACCTGAGCGATCGGCGAACCGACGGGGAGGACGGATGGCGACAGCATCGGCTGTGCCCGCTGTACCGAAGCGCGCCAGGGCGCGGCTGGTCTACCCCCAGCTCACGGTCCCGTTCATCCTGCTCGTCCTCTGCTTCGCCGCATGGGGAACCGCCGCCAACCTGACCGACGTGATGGTCGGCGTGTTCCGCAGCATCTTCGACATGTCGAATCTGCAGGCGGCGCTGGTGCAGTTCTCCTACTACGGCGCGTACTTCCTGCTCGCCATCCCCGCCGCCTTCATCAACCGGCGGTTCGGCTACAAGGTCGGCGTCCTCACGGGGCTCGGGCTGGCCGCGCTCGGCGGGCTGCTCTTCGTCCCGGCGAGCGAGCTGCTCGTCTACGAGTTCTTCCTCCTTGCGCTCTTTGTGCTGGCCGCCGGGCTGTCGATCCTCGAGACCTCGGCGAACCCATTCGTGATTGCGATGGGCCCCGAGAACACCGCGACGCAACGGCTCAACCTGGCGCAGGCGTTCAACCCGGTTGGCGCGAACATCGGCGTCCTGCTCGGCGCCGTGCTCATCCTGCCCCACATCACCCCGGAGGCGTCGAAGACGATCATGAGCCCCGACGAGTTGCGCCGCAGCCAGGAGGCCGACCTGTCGTTGGTGCTCGGGCCCTACCTCGGCATCGCCCTCGTGCTCGTCATCATCTGGCTGCTCATCTTCTACCGCAAGATGCCCACGCCGGCCGAGAAGAGCCAGGAGGCGGGCGAGGTCAAGAGCGGGACGCTCACCCGCCTCTGGCGCAACCGCCACTACCGATACGGGGTGGGTGCCCAGTTCTTCAACGTTGCTGCGCAGGTATCCGTGTGGACGTTCACCATCCTGTACGCCCAGGACGTGGTCGGCGTTCCCCCCGGCGATTCGGGCTGGTACCTGCAGGCCAGCCTGATCCTCTTCCTCGTGGCCCGGTTTGCGATGACCTATCTGCTCGGGATCTTCCGACCGGCCAAGCTCCTGTTCCTGATGGGAGCGCTCGGCGTGGTCTTCTGCCTGATCGCCATGTTCTCCCAGAACATGGTCGGCTTGATCGCCGTCGTCGCGATCTCGCTGTCGCTGTCGCTCATGTTCCCGACGATCTATGGGGTCGCCCTCCAGGGCCTGGGCGAGGACACGAAGTTCGGCGCCGCCGGTCTCGTGATGGCGATCCTCGGCGGAGCCCTCATCCCGCTGATTCACGCCGCGCTCATGGATCAGGTCGGCGCCGCGTTCGGCTTCATCGTGCCTGGCGTGTGCCTGGCGCTCGTGACGTGCTACGCGCTGTTCGACCTGCGCACCAACCGGGACGCCGACGAGCTCGTGGCCGAGGTCCCGGCGTGACGCGGGGCGGCCGCGCGACCGGCTGGGACGCCCGCCTGTCCGCACGCCTGCTCGCGACGGGCTGCGCCGCCGTGCTCAGCCTTGCCGTGGCGGCGTGCGGCGACGACGACGGCGACGCGGGCGCCGACCAGCAGATCACCATCGGTCTCATCACCAAGCAGGAGACGAACCCGTATTGGGTGACGATGCGGGAGGTCGCGGAGCAGACCGCCGAGGAGCACAACGTCCAGCTGCTGACCGCCGCGGGGAAGAGTGACGTCGACAACGAGAGCCAGGTGGCGGCGCTCCAGTACATGAGCGCGCGCGACGCCGCGGGGATCCTCATCGCCCCGGCGGACTCAGAGGCCGTCGTGCCGGCGATCGAGGAGGCGCGCGAGGAGGGCGTGACCGTGATCGCGGTGGACACACCTACCGAGCCGCGCTCGGCGGTCGATGCGCTCTTCGCCACAGACAACAGACAGGCGGGCGAGCTGATCGGCCGCTACGCGCGGGCGAAGGCCGAGGCGCAGGACATCCAGCCCAGGGTCGCGATGCTCGAGCTGGCCCCGGACATCACCTCCGGCGAGCTGCGCCACGACGGGTTCCTCGAGGGCTTGGGCCTCGAGGAGGGCGATCCGCGAATCGTGGGCTCGGTGAACACCGAGGGCGACAGGGCCAAGGGCCGCAGGGGCATGGAGCAGCTGCTTGAGGGCAACCCGGACATCAACATCGTCTACGCCGTCAACGAGCCGGCGGCGTTCGGGGCCGCCGCTGCACTGGAGGCGGCGGGCAAGGACGAAGGCGACGTGATCCTCGTGACCGTCGACGGCGGGTGCGACGCGATCAAGCGCGGCATCAGGCCCGGCGTGATGGACGCCACCGCGCAGCAATACCCGGAGAACATGGCCCGCGAGGGCGTCAGGGCCCTCGTCGACGCGGCCCGCGGTGGCGAGGAGCCGTCTGGCTACCTCAACACGGGAGTCGAGCTCATCACCGGAAACCCGGTGGAGGCCGTGGAGTCCCGCAACACGGCCTTCGGTGTGAGGAACTGCTGGGGCTAGAGGCAGGTCAAGAGTGAAGACCTCCCAGCGGAGAGGGAGGGATTCGAACCCTCGAACGAGGTTGACCCCCGTTACGCGATTTCCAGTCGCGCCCGTTCAACCGCTCCGGCACCTCTCCGAGCCGGGTGGAGGGTAGTGCCTAGATCTGCCAGGCGCCGCCGCGCAGGACGGGAACCGCCTCGCCGTCGGCGGTGAGGCCGTCGACGTCGACGTCGGGGCCGCCGATCATGAAGTCGACGTGGATGGCGCTGGTGTTGGCCCGCTCGCGATCCGCGTCGTCGTCCACGGTGAAGCCGTAGGACGAGCCCAGGGCGATGTGGCTGGCGGCGTTCTCGTCGAGCAGGGTGTCGTAGAACACGGTTTCCAGCGGGCCGATACGGCCCTCGCCGTCCACGAGGGCGACCTCGCCCAGGCGGGCGGCGCCGTCGTCGCGGCGGCTGTAGGCGCCCAGCACGTCGCCGCCGCTGTCGGCTTCGATGCGGGTGGCCACGCCGCCGGAGAAGGCGACGCGCAGCCCGCGGATGATGGTGCCGCCCACCACGAGCGGCTTGGTCGAGCGCACGTGGCCGTCGACGCGCTGAGGGTCGGGCGTGGTGAAGATCTCCTCGGTCGGGAGGTTGGGCATGTGCTCGATCCCCTCGACGGTGGAGAAGCGCGCCGCCATGAAGCGCGA
>DASYVZ010000443.1:0-2673 GCA_035936515.1 Solirubrobacteraceae bacterium
CGCGCAGCTCGTGGCCGGCAGCGAGGCGCTGCGCAAAGCACGCGCCGCCGCCGCCCCCAAGCTGTCGGCGGCCGTACGGCGGCGCCTAGACGAGCTCGCGATGAAGGGCGCGGCCTTCGCGGTGCAGCTCGCCCCGCGCGAGCCGGGAGCGACCGGCAGCGACGTCGTCGAGTTCCTCATCGCGCCCAACCCCGGGGTGTCGGCGGGTCCGTTGCGCGAGACGGCCTCCGGCGGAGAGCTGTCGCGCGTCATGCTCGCGCTGATGGGCGTGGCGGCGGCCGGCGCCGGCGGTGGCGCGACGCTCGTCTTCGACGAGGTGGACGCCGGCATCGGCGGGCAGACCGCGCGCGCGGTGGGCGACCAGCTACGCGACCTCGCCGCCGAGCGGCAGGTCATCTGCATCACCCACCTGCCGCAGGTCGCCTCGCTCGCGGCGCGGCACTTCTCCATCTCCAAGGACGCGTCGCGCACGCCGGCGCAGACGACCGTCAGCCAGTTGCGCGACGAAGAGGTCGTCTCGGAGCTCGTCCGGATGCTGGGCGCCGACGGCGACGCCGACGAGGCGGCGCGCCGACATGCGGAGGAGCTGCTGCGCGCGGCTTGAGCACCTGCGGGCAACGGCGTTCAGAGGCGTCCGGCGCGCAATGCAGCGAACTCATGCGCGGGTTCGGCTCCGGCGCGGTGACGGCTCAGCTGCCGAGCTGCAGCGGGCGCCCGAGAAACGCCTCGAGCGCAACCCACGCGGCCCCGTGGGCGAGCGGCCCCAACCGCAGGATCGAGCCGCCATGCGAGGCGGGCCGCGTGGTCGCGACGAGCCCGGCGCGGCCCAGTCGCTCGACCTGGTGCGCAGCGCGCTCGGCGCCGGTGGCGCCGTGGTAGTGGGCGTCGATCCCGAAGCGCCCGCCCTCGACCGGCCAGATCGACAGCTCGTCGGGCGCCCACGTCGGCCCCGTCTCGGCCGGCAGCGGCGTGTAGCGGACGTCGTCCTTGCCGACGTCGCGCTCGTGCAGGTTCGTGCGCGCCGACCACGCCCGGTCGTCGGGTGGCGGGTCCGGGTCGGGATCGGGGTCCGGCTCGGGAATGCGCCTGCGCCGCGTCATGCTCTGGCTGAAGTATCGACGTCGGCGGGCGCGCTTCGCGCCGCGTCATTCGCCGACCGGTGGACGAGGAGCCGCCGGCGCGGCTAGACTGCCCGAGTCATTGGTCGGTGGTGAAGGGAAGTCCGGTGCGAATCCGGCGCGGACCCGCCACTGTGACCGGGGGATCCCACCGCACGCGCCCGCAACGGGCGCAGCCACTGGTCCGAGCGAGAGCCGGCCGGGAAGGCGCGGGAGGCTAGTCCCGGAAGCCAGGAGACCTGCCTCCGGCCACAAAAGCACAACGCCCTCGTGGAAAGGGGTGGCTTCTCGTGGTGTCACGTCTGCTGGCAGTCCTCGTCGGAGGGTCGGTCATGGCCGCCCTCACCGGTCCCGCACTCGCTGCCGGACCGGCCGACGTCACCGTGCGCGTCGAGGGGGTGGCGCAGACGCTGGTCCCCCGCACCGCGGTGCGCACCGACACGACGCCGATCAACAAGGACGGCAACCCCGCCCACACCTGCAGCGGAACCGGCGCCGCCGGCGCGCTGGAGAAGGCGACGGGCGGCGACTGGAGCGGGCCGTGGTTTCCGGGTTTCGGCTACAGCGTTCAGAGGATCAGGGGCGAGGTGCACGACTTCTCAGGCCCCGACTACTTCGCGCTGTGGATCAACTACCGGTCGGCGACCGAGGGCGTGTGCGGCACGACGACCGAGCTGCAGCAGGGCGACGACGTCCTGTTCTTCGTCGATCGCTGCGTCTTCGACTCCACGATCGGAGGGTGCAAAAACCCGCCGGTGCTGCCGCTCCGGCTCAGCGCCCCGCGCAGCGTCACGCCCGGCGTCGCGTTCACGGTCACCGTGGTCGAGTACGCCGCCGACGGAACGCCGGCACCGGTCCAAGGCGCCGCCGTCACGTTGAACGGCATAGTCGCCGCGACGACCAATGCCGCCGGCAACGCGACCGTGACGGTGAGCGCGGCCGGCCCGTTCAGCCTGCGCGCGACGAAGCCGAACCGCGCACCGTCGGCATCCGAGGCCGGCTGCGCGAGCACCGGCGCCGACGGCCAGTGCGGAAGCGCCGTTCCGGGGGCCGCGCCTCCGGCCGGCGGGACCGGTGACAGCGCCGCCACGTGCGTTACGAACGGACGTGACGGGCGCTGCGGCTCCACCGACAGGCAGCCGCCCGCGGTCACGATCACCGGGATTCGCGAGCAGGATCGCTTCGCGCGCGCGAAGGCGCCGCGGCGGATCACGGCGACGATCGCCGACCCATCCGGCCTGCACGTCGTCAAGCTGCGCCTGACGCGCCGGATCGGCCCGCGCTGCACGTACTACAGCGCCAGGAGCGAGCGCTTCCGGCGCGTCCCGTGCGGCGTGAACCGGGCGCCGTGGTCGGCGATCGGCGATCGGCAGGAGGTCGACTACCTGCTCCCGAAGAAGCTGCCGCGCGGGCGCTACGTGCTCGACGTCAACGCCGTCGACAAGGCGTACAACCGCGACGACAAACGGCGGCGCGGCGGCAACCGCGTCGTCTTCCATGTCCGGTAGGACATGGCGCGCACTCGCCCGGGCCGCCTCAGCCGGCGCTGCGGTGG
>DASYVZ010000444.1:0-2176 GCA_035936515.1 Solirubrobacteraceae bacterium
CTGCCAGGCCGCGCGGTGCGTCCGGACGTGAGGTCGTCGGGCCTGGGGCTGATGGCGCGCGCGCCGCTGCGCGGCGTGCCGCCGCGGCCGGACAGCCCGCGGACAAGCCTTGAAGCACTGCTCTCACCAGACGACGGCGCCGCGCTGCGCCTGGTGGCGGTGCACCCGCTTCCGCCGGTCTCGCGCGTGAACACGCGCAGGTGGCGCAGCGCGCTGCGCCACCTGCCGGACCCGCGCGCCGGCGGGCTCCCGCGGGTGCTGCTCGGCGACTTCAACGCCACGCTCGACCACCACGAGATGCGCCGCCTGCTCGACCGCGGGTACCTCGACGCGGCGGACGCCACGGGCGACGGGCTCAAGCCCACCTGGCCGACCACCGGCGGGCGACCGCCGATCACGATCGACCACGTCCTCTTCCCCAGGCCGATCAAGGTCGCCCGCGTGACGCTGCACAGCGTCCCCGGCAGCGATCATCGCGCAGTGATCGCCGCGCTCGTGCTGCCGCGGTCGCCGTAGCACAGATCGTCTTGGCGAGAACTCGCCCGAACCCTATCCGCGAGCGGCCATCGGGAGTACACTCGTGCCAATTGTTGCGAGGCCGGAGGTGGACGTGATGCTCGTGCGCGAGGGTATGAACCGCAACGTGGTGACGATCGGGCCACGGCACCGCCTGCGAGAGGCGGCGCGCCGCATGACGCGCGCGGACGTCGGTGCAGCCGTCGTGCTCGATCCCGACGGGATGGGGCCGGGCATCTTCACCGAGCGTGATCTTCTGCGTGCGTGCGGCGCCGGCGACGACCTGGACGTCGAGCTGGTCGAAGACCACCTGACACAGCGCCTGAAGTACGCCGCTGCCGATTGGTCGCTCGAGCGCGCGGCCGAAGAAATGGTGCGGGCGAGGTTCCGCCACGTCGTCGTGCTCGACGGCTCGGAGGTCGTCGGCATCCTGTCGATGCGTGACATCGTGCGCTGCTGGACGGAGTGCGGCGCGACGGCAACCCTCGACGCGACAGCAGCCCAAGCGTAGAGCCTGCGGACCATGCAGTGGACCACGAAGCTGCTCGTCATCGCCAACCGCACGATCGACTCCGACGCGCTCTACGGCGCGATCCTGGAGCGTGCCGCCGCCGGGCCGGTGCAGGTCATGCTCGTGGCGCCCGCTTCCAGCGGCGCCGGTTCTCAGCAGGCGCGTCGGATGGCGACGGCGAAGCGCCTCGATCGTGCGCTCCAGCGGCTGCGTGAGGCGGGCGTGCCGGTCGAGGGCGTGGTGGGAGATCCCGATCCGATGCTCGCCGTCCAGGAGGCGTGGGATCCACGTCGCTTCGATGAGGTCATCGTCGCGACGCTGCCGACGGCATCATCACGTTGGCTGGCAGCGAACCTGCCTCGCCGTGTCGAGCGCTTCACCGGAGCCCGCGTCACGCATGTCGTGGCCGCAGCCGACGACGCGCGATCGCCGGCCTGACTTCGGCGCGTAAGGGGCTCAGGTCCCGCAGAACGTGCGGTACCCGTCCTCGAAGCCCGGCGGCGCCGGCGTGGCGTACGACTCCAGACCGGGCCGCTCGTCGAACGGCTCGGCGAGCGCGTCGAGCAACCGCCGGAATGGTTCGAGCTCACCGTTGGTCGCCGCGCTGAGCGCCTCCTCCACGCGGTGGTTGCGCGGGATGTAGACGGGGTTGACGCGATCCATCGCTGCCGCGACCGCCTCCGGGTCGGACGCCTCGGAGGCCACCCGTGCGTGCCAGCGCTCCGCCCACGCGTCGAACGCGGCCGGATCGGGCGCGAACAGCGAACGCGCCGGCGCCGCATCGCCGCGCACTGCCCCCGCCAGCGCGCGGAAGCACGAGGTGAAGTCGACCCTCTGCGCCTGCAGCAACGCCAGCAGGTCGTCGATCAGCGTGACGTCCTGCGCCTGCGCGTCGTGTAGGCCCAGCTTGGCGCGCATCCCCCGCCGCCAGTGCTCCTCGTAGCGCTCCCGGAACGACTGCAGCACGGGCGTCGCCGCCGCGATCGCCGTGTCGGGGTCCGCGTGCAACAGGGGCAGCAGCGTCTCGGCCAGCCGCGCCAGGTTCCACTGCGCGACGATCGGCTGGTTGGCATAGGCGTAGCGACCGCCGTGATCGATCGAGCTGAACACCGTGACGGGATCGAAGGCGTCCATGAACGCGCACGGGCC
>DASYVZ010000445.1:0-3286 GCA_035936515.1 Solirubrobacteraceae bacterium
GCACCGGCCCGTGTCCGGTGGCCAGCGCCACCAGGCGCCGCTCGACCTCGACCAGCAGTGCGGGGACGTGACCTCCCGCCGCCCGGACGATCGCCTCGACGGTCGGCGCCGCTGGCGTCACCGCTTCGTGCCGACGTGCAGGGCGATGATGCCCCCCGCGGTGAGGACGTAGCGCACGTCGAGCCTGCAGGCATCCATCCGCGCCGCCAGCTCCTCGGGGCCGGGGAAGCGCTTGACGGAGTTGGGCAGGTACTCGTAGGCCTGCGGGTCCCCCGCAACCTTCCCGATCACCGGGACGACGCGATCGAACCACAGCCGGTAGAAGGTCGACAGCGGCGGTCGCGTCGGCGTCGTGATCTCCAGGACGACGACGGTGCCGCCGCGGCGCACGACGCGCGCCATCTCAGCGAGGCCGCGATCGAGGTCGGAGAAATTGCGTGCGCCGAAGCCGACGGTGGCGGTGGCGAACTCGCCGTCGGCGTAGGGCAGCTCCATCGCGTTGGCCCACTCGAACGTCAGCGGCACGGGCGCCCCGGGCGGGCGGGATGCCTTCTCTCGCGCGCGGGAGAGCATCTCCTCGGAGAAGTCGCACGCGATCACCTCGCCGCCGGGCGCCACGCGCCCGGCGAGCTCGAGCGCCAGGTCGCCGGTGCCGGTCGCGACGTCGAGCACGCGGTCGCCCGGGCCGATGCGGGCGAGGTCGACGGCGCGGCGGCGCCACTTGTGGTGCAGCCCGGCCGTCATCACCGAGTTCATGACGTCGTAGAACCCGGCGATGCGGTCGAACATCGCGCGCACCTGCGGCTCCTCCAGGGTCCCCTTGTCCGTCGGCGGGGGCAGGCGGCTAATGGGAGCCGGTCTTCAGCTGCGCGAGGAACTCGACGAGGTCGTCGCGCTTGTCCTCCGCCAGGTCGGTGTACGCCGGCATCGGCGCCGTCGGGTTGACGAGCGTGCGCGCGATCGCCTGACGCGCGAGGCGATCGCCGATCGTCGTCAGGTCCGGCCCCAGCGTGCCGCCGTTGTGGCCGATCTTGTGACACGCCAGGCAGCCCGACTGGGCGACCACCTGCTTGCCCGACTCCCACTGGCGCAGGTTCTGGGGCCCGGCCGCGACGACCGCCTCGGGCGCCTCCATGTCGATCTCGTTCGGCGATCCGGCGATCGCGCCTTCGTAGGTGAGGAAGGCCATGGCGGCGATCGTGAAGAACGCGGCGGCCATCGCGATCGGCCGGCGCTCGGGGCGCCGCTCGGGGTTGCGGTCGTAAAACGGCAGCAGGAACAGCAGGATCATGCAGATCGTCGGAACGCCGATCGAGGCGAGCGGTGTGAGCGACGGCGGCTTGATGACGCGCAGGACCTCGAAGAGGAAGAAGAAGTACCACTCCGGCCGCGGCGTGTACGTCGTCGTCGTCGGGTCGACCTTCGGCCCGAGCTCGGCGCCGAGGACGAGCGACATCAGGATGATCGAGATCATCACGACGACCGCCATCAGGGAGTCCTTGGCCACCGCGTAGGGGAAGAACGGCTTGCCCTGCGCCTTGAGGATCGAGTACTCGCGGAGGTAGGCCTCCTTCTCGCGGGTGTTCACGTCTCGTCCTTGCGCAGCTCGGGATCGACGTCTGCCCTGATCCAGGGCGGCGCGGTCGTGCCCAGCCGCGCGACGAGGTACAGGTGCGCGCCGATCATCGCAATGATCAGCGCGGGCAGGACGAGCATGTGCAACGCATAGAAGCGCGCCAGAGTCATCATCCCGAACTCCGGCCCCCCTCTGAGGAAGTCGTTGAGGTACGGGCCGACGAGCGGCCCGGTGCCGTTGATCGCCACGCCGACCGTCGTCGCCCAGAAGGAGCGCTGGTCGAAGGGCAGCAGGTAGCCCGTGAACGAGAAGAACAGCGTCAGGATCAGCAGCACGACGCCGATCACCCAGTTCAGCTCGCGGGGGTACTTGTAGGCGCCCCAGAAGAACGTGCGGCCCATGTGCAGGAAGACGAGGACCACCATGACCGACGAGCCCCACTTGTGCATCCCGCGCACGAACTCGCCGAGGAAGACCTCGTTGGTGAGGTGGCGCATCGACTCGTAGGCGCGCGTGGGCGACGGGTCGTAGTACATCGCCAGGATGACGCCGGTCACCGCCTGCGAGAGGAACGCGAACAGCGACGCCGAGCCCAGCGTGTAGAACCAGTTCGTCCCCTTCGGGATCTTGCGGAACATCAGCCAGCGTGCGCCGCCCGACAGCGAGGTGCGCTCGTCGACCCAGTCGATGACCGAGATGCCCTTCTCGGCGGCCTTGTCCTTGCGCGAGACGGGCGCGTCGCCGTTGTCCTCGCTCGGGCCCTTGGGCTTGGGCCGCAGGGCGCGGGGCAGGGGTGGCTTGAGGTTCGCCATGGCCAGATCAGGTCCCCGGGATCTTGCGGACGGTGGGGCGGGCCGGGTAGAGGTACTGGCCGATGCCGTCGAGCGGCATCCCGGGATCGCGCGGCGAGAAGCGCTCGAGCTCGGAGTTGACGCTGAAGCGCGGGCCGACCTGGAGCATGCCGTCACGCACGCGCGTGTAGAAGCGATCCAGCGGGCGCACCGGCGGGCCGCCGGCGACCTTGCCCTGGAAGTCGTAGACGCCGCCGTGGCACGGGCAGATGAAGCGCTCGGAGGCCTCGACGAAGCGCACGGGGCAGCCGAGGTGCATGCAGCGCGTCGAGATCGCGAGGAACTCGTTGTACTCGTCGCGCGCCTCGTCGTCGAGCTGCGGGTTGTACTTGCGGATGTAGACCGTCGACTTCCCGACGTCGCCGATGCCGCGCACCAGCGTCAGCGTCCGCGGGACGTACGTGTCGTTCGCGAAGTCCTCGATCGGTCCGACCGTCTCCCAGTGCTGCTTTTTCTTCTCGAAGACCGGCCCGACGGCGAGCCCGACCGCGGGCAGCGTGAAGGCGGCTGCGGCGATGCCGCCGGCCGCGTGGACGGTGCCGGTCATGAAGCGCCGGCGGCTGACGGTCTCGCCCTCGAACGCGCCGGGGATGCCCAGCTCGGCGGTCGTCTTGGGCGTCTTGGGTTCCTTGCGACGATCTCGTGACACGGGAAGTGCAATCTAGCGCTCCGGAGGCTCTTGCGATGCGCCAGATGCGCTGCTGTGCGGGACGTTACAAACGTCGCTTCCGCGGCGCGCGCGCGCAGGCGGCCGCGAGACGCTCCCAAACCGGCTGACGGCGCGCCCGCGCGGGCCGCTCACCGCGAGGATGGCGAGCGGTGCGGTTGCGTCTCGTGCGCCGCGACCAGGCTCCGCGCC
>DASYVZ010000446.1:0-3874 GCA_035936515.1 Solirubrobacteraceae bacterium
ACCCTCGCGCGGCCGCGTGAACAGGCGCGGCAGCGCCAGGACGGCGCCGATGACGACCGCCGCGGCGACCGCCGGGCCGGCGGTCCACAGCAGTGCTCCGCCGCCGATCGCAAGGGCGATCCCGGCGATCACGGCCGTGAAGAAGTTGACCGAGCTCGTCAGCACGTAGAAGGCGACGGTCCGGCGCGCGAGGCGCTCCGTCGGCATCCCGGCGCGCTTGAGCGCCCACGCCGCAAGCGCCAGCCCGCCCGCACCGCCGGATGGGAGCAGCACGTTCGTGCCCTGTGCGGCCATGCCGACCTCATAGCTCATGCGCCACGGCAGGCGGTGGCAGAACACCCCGCGGAAGGCGGCGACGAAGGCCAGGCAGGAGGCGAGCTGCAGCGCGGCGGCGGCCAGCAGCCAGCCGGGCGCGGCGTCGGCGAGCCGCTCGCGTACGTCATCCAGGCCGGGCAGGGCGGTGATCGCGAAGGCCAGGGCGGCGACGACGGCCCCGACGAGAGCGAGGCGCAGAGCGAGCCGGCGGCGGTCGGGGAGGAAGGCGACCGCTGCCGGCTCGTCAGATGCGTACGTGGACACGGGGAGGGGTCCCGTGGTGACCGTTGGATGTCGTGATCGGCAACCGGGCGCTCCGGAAGAGCTCGCCGGGACAGACCTGAGGAGTGGCCGTCAGCCCCTCGACGTAGCTGCGAAGCTCGTTCGATTGCATGGGTGCAGCCTTCCAGCGACCGCAGGGGCCGGCGAGGTGGTCAGCCCGCGTCTCGTGGTGCGGCTAGCCGCACCATCGGGCGGACGGCGTCAGCCCTTGAGGTACGTCAGCACGGCCAGCACGCGCCGGTGCCCGTCGTCGGCCGCCGACAGCCTGAGCTTGCTGAAGATCGACGTGACGTGCTTCTCGATCGCGCGCTCGGTGACGACGAGCGCGCGGGCGATCGCCGCGTTGGAGCGCCCCTGGGCCATCTGGGCGAGCACCTCGCGCTCGCGCGGCGTGAGGCGCTCGAGCGGATCGTCGCCGCGCCGGCGGCCGAGCAGCTGCGAGACGACCTCCGGATCGAGCACCGAGCCGCGACCGCCCACCCGTCGCAGCGCGTCGACGAACGCGTCGATGTCGGCGACGCGATCCTTGAGCAGGTATCCGACGCCCTCGGCGCTGCCCTGCAGCAGCTCGAGCGCGTACCCCTCGTCGATGAACTGCGAGAGCACCATGACCCCGACCTCGGGCATCTCGGCGCGGATCTGCTGCGCGGCGCGCAGCCCCTCGTCGGTCTGCGTCGGCGGCATCCGGATGTCGGTCACGGCGACGTCGGGCTTGTGAGCGCGCACCTTGCGCAGCAGGTCGTCGCCGTCACCCGCCTGGGCGACGACGTCGAAGCCGGCATCCTGGAGCAGGCGCGCGAGGCCCGCCCGCAGCAGGACCGAATCGTCGGCGATGACGACGCGCATGTGCGTAGCCTGCCAGCCTGAGCGGACGGGGGCCAGCGTCAAGCGGGCGGAAGCGCCAGCAAACGGTCCAGCGCAGCCCCGGAGACATCGTGCTTGGCGACGAATCCCCGCGCTCCGCTGCCGGTCGCGCGGCCGGGGTAGAGCGGATCGTCCGAGCTCGAGGTGAGCACGACAGCCGCAGAGCTCCCGCGTGCCGCCAGCGTGTGCGCGACCTCGAAGCCGTCCATGTCCGGGAGGCGCACGTCAAGCAGGACGACGTCGGGCTCAAGCTCGGCGGCGGCCTGCAACCCGCTGTGTCCGTCGGCCGCCTCGCCGACGACGTTGTAGCCGTCTACGGCCAGCAGCGCACGCACGCCGACGCGAAACGCGGCGTGGTCGTCGACGATGAGAATGGTGGGAGTCACGCTGTGAGTGTCGTCACACTACGCATGCTTCTCAATACGGGTCGCACCTGCATGCCGTGCGGCTAACCGAACGCCGGGACGCCAGTCTTCCCCATCGAATGGGCGCCAGCGCCATGGAACGCTGCCGTTCATGCATACCCCATCCCGAAATTTCGCAGCACGCGCCGGCCGCTGGAGCGCCGGCCACCGCAAGCTCGCCATCTTCGGATGGCTTGCCTTCGTCGTCGTCGCGGCAATCGGCGGCGGCTCGGTCGGCCTCAACACGTTCGTCTGGCAGGAGAACGGTCCCGGTGAGGCGGGTCGCGCCGACAAAGCGATGTTCGAGCACTTCCCGCGTCATGCCGAGGAGACCGTCCTCGTGCAGTCCCGCGGCGCCGTCACGACGCGCGACGCGGCCTTCCGCGCCGCCGTCGCCGACGTCCAGCGGCGCCTGCGCGACACGCCGCACGTGACGCACGTCGAGTCGCCGTTCGGCGCCGGCAACGGCGGCCAGATCTCGAAGGACGGCCGCTCGGCGCTGGTGAGCTTCCAGCTCGCCGGCGACTTCGACGTCACCGAGCGGCGCGTCGACGCGCCGCTGCAGGCCGTCGCCGCCGCGCAGCAGGCCAACCCGGCCCTGCGCATCGAGCAGTTCGGCGACGCGAGCGCCGCCAAGGCGCTGGGCGAGGTCTTCGAGGAGGACTTCAAGAAGGCCGAGACGCTATCGCTGCCGGTCACGCTGCTCATCCTGATCGTCGCGTTCGGCTCGCTCGTCGCCGCCGGTCTGCCGCTGCTGCTCGCCCTCTCGGCGGTGCTGGGCACGATCGGGCTCGTCTCCCTGTTCAGCCAGCTCTCGCCCGTCGACGAGTCGATCGCGTCGGTGATCCTGCTCATCGGGCTCGCCGTCGGCGTCGACTACTGCATGTTCTACCTGCGCCGCGAGCGCGAGGAGCGCGCCGCCGGACGCAGCGCCGAGGCGGCGCTCGAGGCAGCCGCCGCGACCTCGGGCCGCGCAGTGCTGATCTCCGGGTTCACGGTCATGGTCGCGATGGCCGGGATGTACTTCACGGGCAGCTCGACGTTCACGTCGTTTGCGACCGGCACGATCATGGTCGTCGCGGTCGCCATGGTCGGGTCGATCACCGTCCTGCCGGCGCTGCTGTCCAAGCTCGGCGACCGCGTCGAGAAGGGCCGGATCCCGTTCCTGCACCGCCTGCGCGCGCGCAACGGCGAGTCGCGGGCGTGGAGCGCGATCCTCGAGCGCGTTCTCGCACGGCCGAAGACGTCGGCCGCGATCGCGACCGCACTGCTGCTCGCGATGGCCTTCCCGGCCCTGTCGCTGAAGACCGGCGTCCCCGGCACGGACTCGCTGCCGCGCGACCTCGCGGTCATGCAGACCTTCGACCGCATCGAGGCGGCCTTCCCCGGCGGTCCGCTGCCGGCCGTCGTGGCGATCAGGGCCGCCGACGTGACGGCGGCGCCCGTGGCGGCGGCAATCGCCGACCTGCGCAAAGACGCGCTCGCCAGCGGCCAGATCCGCGAACCCGTCGCGCTCGACGTCAGCCCCGACAAGCGCGTCGCGCGCCTGGCGCTGCCGCTCGTCGGGAACGGCTCGGACGCCCGCTCGGAGCAGGCGCTCACGACGCTGCGCTCGGAGCTCATCCCGCAGACGATCGGGCGCACGCTCGGCGCCGAGGCATTCGTCACCGGCCAGACCGCGCAGAGCCGCGACTTCAACGACCTCATGAAGGGCAACGCGCCGATCGTGTTCGCCTTCGTGCTGTCGATGGCGTTCGTGCTGCTGCTCGTCACGTTCCGCTCGATCGTGATCCCGATCAAGGCGATTGTGCTGAACCTGCTGTCGGTCGGCGCCGCCTACGGGGTGCTCGTGTTCCTCTTCCAGCAGGGCCACGGCGAGAAGCTGCTGGGCTTCGAGTCGACGGGCGCGATCACCTCGTGGCTGCCGCTGTTTCTCTTCGTGATCCTCTTCGGGCTGTCGATGGACTACCACGTCTTCATCCTCAGCCGGATCCGCGAGGCCTTCGACA
>DASYVZ010000447.1:0-7889 GCA_035936515.1 Solirubrobacteraceae bacterium
CCCAGTCGACCTCGGGCAAGTCCAGCCGCAGGCCGACCCAGCCGCGGTGTCCGACGTAGGGCGGCACGAAGAAGCGCTCCGGCGCGCCGCTGACCAGCGCCTCCTGGACCTCCTTCGGGGCGGCCGCCCATAGGCACAGCCGTCCCTCGTGCCACTCACGCTCGTCGTGCACCGAAGCGAACGTGCGCCCCTTGCGGCCGTCGGCGGTGAAGAACGTCGGGGAGCCGTGTGACGGGCGCTCGACCACGCCCGGAAGGGCCAGGGCGGCGGGACGGATGCGCTCCATCGCGGCCTCCAGCCGCGGAGTGCTCACGATCGGGTGTGCCACGGCGCTCAGCGTGCCACGCCGGCGGCTCGCGGACAAGCGGGCGCGCGGCCACGCGGGCAGGTTGTGTCGCGGCTGCTCGGCGCCGGACGGCTCGAGCGGATCGCCAGCAGCGTGCCGTCAGGAGGCGAAGACCGCCACCGTCGCCGTGAAGCCGTGCAGGAAGTTCTCTCCGCCGACTGGGCCGATCTCGCCTGCCGCGAAGAAGCCGGCAGTCGGGATGTCGCCGAGCGTGCCGACGACGGCGGCGGCATCGTGGTCAGGCAGGCCGAACATCCCGCGCCCCCGGCCGTTGCAGGTGAACATCAGGGCACCCGCCGGGGCATCGTCACCCAGCGCCCGGCGGCGCAGCTCGAGCGCCTCGCTGAGGTCTCGGTCCGCCGACGCCGCGTCGCGGGCATGGATGCGGACGACCTGCCCCTCCTCGATCGTCGCGCCAACCGCGATCGTGCCCGTATCGGGATCGCCGCCGAGCACGCTGCGGACGAGGAAGTCGCCGTGACGGTGCTCGCCGGGGTCGCCGAACGGATCCTCGACGACGATCCCCAGCAGCATGCCCTGCGCGAGCATCGCGCGCTCGGCTTCGCCCAGACGATCCAGCACCGCGCGCAGCGCGCCAAGGGCGGGCCGGCCGCCGAGCTCCTTGATCAGCCGGCCCTCGCCGGACGTGATCTCCAGCTCCGGGCCGATCGGGGTCGCTCCCTGCGAGACGCACGGCAGCAGCTCGACGCCGTCGAAGCGCACGCCGATGGCGCCGCCGGATACGACCTGCTCGCCGAGGAACAGCGCCGCCTGACCGCGCAGCGTGCGCGCGCTCGAGACCCCGCCGAGGACCGGCACGCCGGGCGCCCGGCCGGCGATCTCGGCCAGCACGGCGTCGGTCGGGAAGGAATACGGGTCGGGCAGCAGGATCGCGCCGCCGGCGCCCTGGAGGTCGGGCACGCCGGCGACAGCGACTCCGTCCTCGACCTCGGTGACCTCGGCGTGAAACGTCGAGACGAAGCCGTTCTCGAACGCCGCCGCCCAGACGGTGACTGCCGTGCCGTCCTCGATCTCACGGCCGTTGCCGACGACACCGCCCGCCCCACATCCGATCAGCACGTCCGGAGCAAGCGCCTCGTGGACTCCGGCGAGCGTCGCCTCGGGGTCGGCGAGGTGCGCGCCCGACGCGAAGACGACCGCGAGGTCGATGCGGGAGCCCTCGAGCTCAGCGGCGACCTTGGCGGCGGCCTCGACCGCGCCGGTTCGTGGGTCCGCTGCGCTCGACAGGCCACACGCGATGCGCACGCTCATCACGTTCGGAAGATACCCGCGATCGTTCGCTGCCCATACTGGCTGTGATGGCGCCAACCGTGCTTGCGCTCTTCGGTCCCACGGGTGTTGGCAAGACCGACGTGGCGATCGCGCTCGCCGAGCGGATCCGGGCGCGCGGCGGCCGCCCCGTCGCGGTCGCCGCCGACGCGTTGCAGGTCTACGAAGGGCTCGAGATCCTCACCGGCGTCCCCGGGCGCGCGCAGCTCGCACGCCTCGAGCACCGCCTCGTGTCGTTCGTCCCCGTCAGCGCGGGCTTCTCGGTCGCCGAGTACGCCGCGCGGGCCCACGCCGAGATCGACGCTCTGCTCGACGAGGGCGCGACGCCGATCGTCGTCGGCGGTACAGGGCTATACCTGCGCGCCGCGCTCGGCGAGCTCCAGCTGCGCCCGCCGCCGCCGCCGGGCGTCCGCGCGCGCTGGCAGGCGGAGATGGACGAGCGCGGGCCGGAGGCGCTGCACGCCGAGCTCGCGCGTGTAGCACCGGCCAGCGCGAAGCGGATCGACCCGCGCGACCGCCATCGCATCATCCGCGCACTGGAGCTGCTCGAGCAGGGCGCGCTGGTGCACGCCGGCGGCCCTAGCCGCCTGTGGACCTCCGACACCCGCCACCCGACGCGCCTCGTCGGTCTCGTCCGCGACCGCGACGAGCTGTACGCGCGCATCGAGCGGCGCGTCGACGCGATGGTCGCGGCCGGAGCGGTCGACCAGGTTCGCCGGGCGGACGCCGCCGGCGCCTCGCCGACGGCGCGCGCGGCGCTCGGCGTCGAGGAGCTGCTGGTGGGCGACATCGACGCGATGAAGCGCCGCACGCGCAGGTACGCCCGCCGCCAACTGACGTGGATGCGCAAGCTGCCCGACGTCGAGCTCGTCGACATGACCGGCCAGGAGCCGGAGGGCGTCGCGGCGGTCATAGACTCAGCGCCGCAATGAGCCCGACGCGATTCGAGAAGTGGCAGGCGCTCGGCAACGACTACCTCATCTTCGAGGAGCGATCGCTGCCCTTCGCCCTGAGCGCCGCGCGCGTCCAGCGCATCTGCGACGTGCACACCGGCGTCGGCTCGGACGGCATCCTGCTGCTCTGCGCGCCCGACGAGCCAGGCTTCGTGGCGCGCCTGCGGATCTTCAACCCGGACGGGTCGGAGGCCGGGCTGTCCGGCAACGGGGCCCGCGAGGCCGTCATGTATCTGCGGCGCAGCGGCTGGACCGACAGCGACCGCTTCTCGATCCAGACCGGCGCCGGCGAGATCCGCCCCCACATCACCGGCGCGGACACGTGCACGCTGGACATGGGGCGGGCACGCACCTCATCTGAGGACTTTCCGGCCGGGAACGCCGACGGCGCCGCACGGCTGCAAGTGGGCGGGCGCACCTGGCGCTTTCAGCACGTCCAGGTCGGCAACCCGCAGTGCGCGATCCACGTCGCCGACGTCGGCGAGCTCGAGGACCTCGACCTCGCGGCGATCGGCCGCCCGATCATGGAGCACGAGCTCTTTCCCAACCGCACGAACGTCTCCTGGTTCGCCGAGCTCGAGCCCGGCGTCATCCGCGCGCGGATCTACGAGCGCGGCGTGGGGGAGACGATGTCCTCCGGAACGGGCGCCAGCGGCGCCGCGATCGCCTACGTGCTGCGCGGCGGGCAGTCGCCCGTCACGGTGCGCCTCGACGGAGGCGACCTCGTCGTCGACGTGGGGGAGGATCTGCACTTCGACCTGACCGGCTGGGCCCGCCCCGTCTACCGCGGCGAACTCGCCGACGACTTCTGCACCGAACTGGAGAACATGTGAAGCCCAGCAAGCGCCTCGACCTCATCCCGCCCTACCTGTTCGCCGAGCTCACACGCAAGATCGACGCCAAGAAGGCGCAGGGCATCGACGTGATCTCGCTGGGCATCGGCGACCCAGACCGGCCGACGCCGGCGCTGATCGTCGACGCGATGCGGGAGGCCGTCACCGAGCCCGAGACGCACCAGTACCCGTCCAACCGCGGCCGGCAGGACTTCCGCCAGGCCGTTTCGGACTTCTACAACCGCCGCTTCGGCGTCGACCTGGACCCGAACAGCGAGGTCATGCCGGCGATCGGCGCGAAGGAGTGCATCTTCAACCTCAACCTCGCGTTCCTGGATCCCGGCGACGCGGCGCTGAGCGCCGATCCCGGCTATCCCGTCTACACCGGCGGGCCGCTCATGGCCGGCGCCGACCCGGTGCTCATGGGGCTGCTGCCCGAGCGGGGCTTCATGCCGGATCTGAGCCTCATCTCGGAGGAGGACCGCGCGCGAGCGAAGCTCATGTTCTTCAACTATCCCAACAACCCGACCGGGGCCGTGGTGCGCCACGGGTTCTTCGAGGAGGTCGTCGACTTCGCGCGCACCCACGACATCCTCGCCGTCCACGACAACGCCTACTCCGAGACGACCTACGACGGCTACCGCGCGCCGTCGTTCCTCTCCACGCCGGGCGCGAAGGACGTCGGCGTCGAGGTCTTCTCCTGGTCGAAGGGCTACAACATGACCGGCTGGCGCTGTGCCGCGATCGTCGGCAACGCCGAGGCGATCGCGCACTACTGGCGGCTGAAGACGAACATCGACTCAGGGCTGTTCGAGGCCGTCCAGATCGCCGCGATCGCGGCGCTCAGCCCCGACGCCGACGGCGATGTCAAGGAGATGAACGCGCTCTACACGCGCCGTCGCGACCTCGTCGTCGACGCGTTGAAGAGGATCGGCGTCGACGTCACGCCGCCGAAGGGCACGATCTACGTCTGGGCGCCGGTGCCGACCGGCTTCGACAGTGCTGCCGCCTACTGCGAGCACGTGCTCGAGGAGGCCGGCGTCGCCATCTCGCCGGGCGGCGCGTACGGACCCAACGGCGAAGGCTTCTTTCGCATCTCGCTGACGACCCCGGACGACCGGCTGCTCGAGGCCGTCGAACGTCTCGGCCGGCTGCCGGACTCCCGGACCGCATGAGGTCGACCGGCCGCACGGCCCTCGCGCTCGTGCTCGCGTGCGCCGCGGCGCTGGGGGGGTGCGGCACCTCCGACGAGGATGAGGTTCGCGCCGTCGCACAGGAGCTTCGGCGCGCGCTGGAGGCCGGCGACGGCGCCCGCGCCTGCCGGCTGCTGACGACGAACGCCAAGCGCCAGCTCGACGGCGACTGCGCGCGGCGCGTGCTGAGCATCGAGGCCGGCGACCTCGCGGCCGACGGCGCGCTGACCCTGCGCGACGACCGCGCGTCCCTCGCGACACGCAGCGGCGGGCGCGCGCGCGCCATCGCCTTCGTCAACACCGATGCCGGCTGGCGCCTGGACGACCTGCCGCTGTCGGCCGCAGTGCAGAGTCACGAGCGGGCGGCGTTCTACGAGCGCTGCTGGCGCAACGCCGGGGCACAGATCGCCACACGCGCGTCGGATCTCGCCTTCGCCGCGGCCGCCGCCGCGCCGACGAGCGTCGTTCGCGAGGACACGGTCTCCGCCAAGGGCGACGACTGGCGCATCTTCTACACGTTCGCCGGCACGCGAGCCGATCCGGGCCTGCCCGAGGTGATCGCCGACCCAAGTGTCGCGGGCGCCGTCGCCTACGTCGAGCAGGCTGGGACGCGCGGCGATGTCGTCGCGCGCGCCCGTGACTGCGCGGCCGGCTGACCGCGCTCGATCTAGTCTGAGGTCATGCGCTACTGCGGGATCGATATCTCCGCCTCGGCGGGCAACCAGCAGCTCTGCACGCTGCACGAACGGCGTGCCGTGGATGCCGGCGGGATCGAGCTCGTGGCGACCTTCTACGTTCCCGGCACCGTCGAGGCGGTGACCTCCACCGTGCTCGGATTCGGTGGCGAGGCGGTTGCCGCCGTCGATGCGCCGAGCGGCCATCGCCTCGACCTGCTCGCGCCGGGAGCGCCGCTGCGCGAGGAGCTCGGCCTGCCCGACGGACGCTTCGAGCGCCACCGCGTGTGCGACGCGCTGCTCTTTCGCCGCCGGCTGCCGCTGTATCCGGTGCCCTCCGCCAGCCAGGCCCTCGCCGCCTGGGAGCGCTGGATCGGCGTCGGCTTCGAGATGTTCGCGGCGCTCGCCCCGCTGGGGCTCTTTCGTCCCGACGACGACGGCGTCGTGCAGGGCCGCGTCGAGAGCGGGGCGCTGCGCTTCGGGCGCCTGTGCGAGACGTATCCCGACGCGGTCTTCTGCTCGATGATCGGCCACCGGCCGCCGCCGAAGCGCACGCCGTGGGGGCTGCAGCAGCGGATCGCGGCCCTGCGCGCCCGCGGCGTGATCGACGAGGACGGCGGGCTGTGGCATCGAACGCTCGACGAGCTCGACGCGTGCGCGGCGGCGTACGTCGCGTACACGCTGGCCAACGGCGGGGGCATGTGGACCGGGGACGTGCGCGAGGGGGTCATCGTGCTGCCGGTGCAGGACCTGCTGCCGCGCTACGACCCGTTGCCGCCGCCCGCCCGCGTCGCGCTGGCGTGACCGCGACCCATCCGAGGCCGTTTCCGCCGCGCGATCACGGGTAGCGCGTCGGGACCCTCCCGAAAGGAGGTGGGCACTCGTGCTCACCATCTCACCGACCGCAACCGAGGCGATCCGCCTGCTCGTGGGGAACGCCGAGGCCCCGGAGTCCGCGGGCATCCGGATCGCCGCCGGAGAGCCGACCGAGCAGGGCACGCCGCTCGAACTGGCGCTCGTCGACAGACCCGAGCCGGGTGACGAGGTGATCGCCGCCGACGAAGCGACCGTCTTCCTCGAGCCGCAGGTCGTGCCCTACCTCGCCGACACGATCCTCGACGCGCAGGTCAGCGAGGGCGAGGTCGCGTTCGCGCTGCACGACAGCGACCCGGCCACGCCGTTCTCTCGCAACGGCTCCACGCCGGACGAGTAGCCGTCGCGGCGGCGGTGCTCCCGGCGGCGAGCCACCGAGACCAGCTCCTGAGCGCGCAAGTTCAAACCGGGCCGGGAGCGCCGCGGCTGGCTCTAGACTGGATCTCTGATGCAGCAATCGAGAAACGGCCGGGTCGGCGAGCGCCGCAGCAGGGACGACGCGGGCCAGGGGCGGGCCAAGCAGCGCGCCTTCTGCATCGCGGCGCTCGAGGAGGGCGATGACCTCGCCGAGCTGCGCGAGCTGCTGCGCACGGCGGGTGTCGCGGTCGTCGGCCAGACGGTCCAGCATCGTGACAAGCCGCATCCCAATACGTACCTCGGACCCGGCAAGCTCGTGGAGGTCAAGGAGGCCGCCAAGGCCGCCGATGCGAACGTGATCGCCTGCGACGACGAGCTCAGCCCGCGCCAGGAGCGCAACCTCGAGTCCGAGCTGGAAATGCCGGTCGTCGATCGGACCTCGGTGATCCTCGACATCTTCGCCGGCCACGCGCACAGCGCAGAGGGAAAGCTCCAGGTAGAGCTCGCCCAGCTCGAGTACAACATGGCACGGATGCGCGGCCTCTGGACGCATCTCGAGCGCCTCGGCGCGAGCGCGGCCACCCCCGGCATCGGTGCCCGCGGACCGGGCGAGTCGCAGATCGAGACCGACCGCCGGCTGGCGCGCAACCGGATCACCGCGCTGCGGCGCAAGCTGACAGGGGTGGCCGCGTCTCGCGCGACGATGCGCGCCGAGCGTGACCGCGCGCACCTGCCGCAGATCACGCTCGCCGGCTACACGAACGCCGGCAAGTCGACGTTGCTCAACCGCCTGACCGGCGCCGAGGTCGGCGTGCGCGACCGCCTCTTCCACACGCTTGACCCGACGACGCGCGAGCTGCGCATCAACGGCCGGCCGTACCTGCTGAGCGACACCGTCGGCTTCATCCGCAAGCTGCCCCACCAGGTCGTCGACGCCTTCGCCGCGACGCTGTACGAGACGCGCGAGGCGGACCTCATCCTGCACGTCATCGACGCCTCCGCACCGCAGGAGGAGATGGTGGAGATGCTGCGAGCGGTCGACGAGACGCTTGAAGCCGTCGGCGCCGGCGACCGCCCGCGCCTGCTCGTACTCATCAAGGGCGACGCGATCGACGCCGAGAGGCGCCTGGAGCTGCTCTTCGCCCATCCGGACGGGATGCTGATCTCAGCTGCGACGGGGGAGGGGCTCGAGGAGCTCGGCGAGCGCATCGAGGAGGAGTTCCGCCGCTCGCTGCGCTCGATCGATCTGCTGCTGCCCTACGCCGAGGGCGCTCGCCTGGCCGAGCTGCACGACATCGCCGGCGACCTCGAACGCACGGACACCGCCGAGGGCGTGCGCGTGCACGCCCGCGTGCCGGCCACGCTGGCCG
>DASYVZ010000448.1:0-1955 GCA_035936515.1 Solirubrobacteraceae bacterium
AGCTTGATCTGCTCGATGTTGCGGGACCGCATGATCGGAAGGCGCGTTTCGAAGTACCGAGCGCCCAATCGCTCGCCCGGCCAGGGCGCGCGCTTGCGCGAACGAAACAGGCAGATCCTGCGGACGCACACCGGACGCCAGGCGTAGAGCGGGTTGGAGGCGCAGTTGTAGGGGGCGCGTTCAACGCTGAGCTGTCGCCAGCACCGGCGGGTACGGCGGCCAGATGCGCTGCGTCCGTGCCGGAATGACTTCCGAGTCCTGTGCTGCGTTCGGCGGGACATGTAGGGTGGCAGCGGCGATGACGGGTTGGCGGCTTTCATACGTCGGTGCGCTCGAGCGCTGGGACACGACTGCGATCGTCGATGCGCTCGCCGACAATGTCGTCCTCCATGTCGCCGTTCATGACCAGCCGATGCGCGGCAAGGAGATCGCCGACTTCCTGTTTGGAGTGCTCGCAGAGGAACTCCGTGATGTGACCGTGACTGACGAGATCATCGAGGGCGACCAAGGCCGTGGTCTTGTTTGAGACGAGCATCGGCGAGCGCACGGCGCAGGGATTGAACGTCGTGAGGCTCGACGAGGCGGGTGTGATTCGCGAACTGACGGTGTTCTTCCGGCCGCTGGCGGCGCTCACGCTCATCGCGAAGGTCGTCGGCGGCCGCATGGCTGAGCGGTTCGGTCCGCCCCCGCAGTAGCGGCGGACGGCTTTGTCGCGGCGCACACGGATGGGCCACCATCTGCGGGGTCGATCAGTGCTCATCGCCACAACGCACGCGCGTTCCTTGACCCTCAAGGCAGGCAGCGACGTCCGTCGTGGATGCGCAGAAACGGCAGCTACCGTCCGTTGACGACCGGCTTGACGTGCGCTCGAGCGTGACGAGCGCTCCGTTGAGGCGAAACGAGCAGCGCGCAAACGACGCGCGAGAGGAAGTAGACGCGAGTCGGATGTGCCTCAGCGGCCAGTAACTGCGAGTCTGCCGGCGAGCGCGACGAAGGCGGCCCCGAAGACGCGGCGCATCCAGGTGATGACCCCAGGACGGGAGATGACGCGATCTCGCACCGCCGCGGCGCACACCCCGTAGAGGGCGAAGACGGCGAACGTGACGAGCATGAAGATCGCGCTCAGCCCCAGCATTCGCAAGGACGCATGCGCCTCAGTCGTGCTCACGAACTGCGGCAGGAAGGCGAAGAAGAACAGCGTCAGCTTTGGGTTGAGAAGGTTGATCAGGACGCCGGAGACGATCACCTTGCGCGCCGGAAGCGGCGCCGACTTGTCGGCTGTGAGTTCGCTCTTGTCCTTGAGCGTGCTCCACGCCATGAAGAGCAGGTAGGCCACGCCCAGATACTTCAGAACCTGGAACGCGAGCGCGCTGGTGTGCAGGAGCGCCGCCAGCCCAGTGATCGCCGCGACCATGTGTGGAACAACGCCGAGGGTGCAACCGAATGCGGCGACGACACTTGCGCGGGCGCCGCGCGCGAGCCCGGCCGCAAGCGTGTAGAGGACACCGGTCCCCGGCGTCGCGACGATGACGAGCGTCGTGAGGAGGAATTCGGTGCTCACGACGTAGATCCTGACGACTTCCACAACAAAACCGCCAGTGTGGGCATACACGTTTGACCTGCGCGCCCGCAGGCCCGTCCGCGGATCGTGCTTGACAGCTTTCCGGCGGCGCGCGGCGGCCGTTCCGTGCACGTCGCGGCTCCGATGCACCTCGGCTCCCGCATCGGGATCGTTAGCTCGGCGCTCGTCAGGACCTCCGGGATCGGAAGCGGCGTCGAGGAGGGCCTGACCGACCCGCGGGCGCGTGCGCCCGCCCGACGCCGGCGCGCGCACGGCGGGCGGAAGCGCCAGCGCGAACGCGCCGACCACCGCCGCAACAGCAGCAATCGACGGCTGATGGCGTCGATCGGCTGCGGTTAGAGCTGCTGTCGCATCAGAGCGTCGGGGGGGGGGG
>DASYVZ010000449.1:0-8304 GCA_035936515.1 Solirubrobacteraceae bacterium
GGATGATCGCCGGTGCCACCCCGGGGGTGCCCGGCGCCTGGGCGGTGATCGGATCGCCGGAGCCCGCGGGCGGCGCCGATGCCGTGCGCTGGGCGTCGCTCGTCAGAGCCGCGTAGGCGGCGATCACGCCACAGCACAGCAGCAGCGTGGTGAGGCCCACGACGGTGAACGCCGCACGCCAGCCGGGCTTCGCGCCGAGCCGCCCCGGAGCGGCCGTCCCGCACTCCAGGCACCAGTCCTGGCCGCCCTCCATCGCCGCGCCGCAGGTCTCGCAGGCGAAGTCGGGAGCGGTCGCCGCGACGGCGCCGTCGGGGGGCGGGGGAGCGGCCTCGGGGGTCGCCTCGCGGTCTCTCAGGAGCAACGCCACGTCAGAACAGGGTAACGCGCCTGGTTGGCGCGAGTTGCGCTTGTGGACCTGGCGCGGTCGGGCCTGGCGCTGGCGTCAGCCCTCGAGCGTGCCGGGGTCGGCCGGCACGTCGACGGCCTGCTCGCGCAGCGCGTCGAGCGGCACGATGTCCAGCGCGCGCTCGTGCGTCGAGCCGAGCACGACGTACGACGCGGCGCCGTCCTCGTAGGCACGCAGCCAGTTGACCGCCGTCACGCACCACCGATCGCCGGGCACGAGGCCGGGAAAGCGGTACATCGGCATGGGCGTCGAGAGGTCGTTGCCGATGCTGCGCTGGTGCTCGAGGAACTCGGCCGTCACCACCGCACAGATCGTGTGGCTGCCGAGGTCCTCCCGCCCGGTACTGCAGCAGCCGTCCCGGTAGAAGCCGGTCATGGGCTCCGTGCCGCAGGGCTCGAGCCGCTCCCCCAGGACGTTTCGTTCAGCCATCGACGGCGACCCTAGTAGGTCTTCTCCGAACGTGGCATGACGTTCGACAAGCCACGCGATGTCGCCGGCTCGCGTCGTGCGTCAGGCCTTCGCGGGCTCGACGCGGATGCGCCGGCCGCGCACGCGCTCGCCGTCGACCGCCGCCGCGATGCGTGCGGCCTCGACCGCCGGGACCGACAGGAAGGCGAAGTGCTCGAGCACCTTGACGTCGCGCACCGCCTCGCCGTCGATCTTCGCGGCATGGGTGACGGCGCTGACGAGGTCGGCGACCTCGATGCCGGCGGCCCGGCCGCCGGCGACGATGAGCTTGGCGTACGGCTCGTCGCCGTTGCGCGTGACGCGCGGCTTGCTGTGACGGCGCGGCTTCTCGACCACCGGCGCCGGCTCGACGTGCGCGCCGGGCTCCCACGGCGAGACCTTCATGCCGATGTGGCGCTCGATCGCCTCGAGCTCCTTCTCCTGCTTGGGCTCGACGAACGTGATCGCGCGCCCCGCGCGCCCGACACGGCCGGTGCGGCCGATGCGGTGCACATAGACGTCGGGCGAGCGCGGCACGTCGAAGTTCACGACGTGCGTGACCGTCGAGATGTCCAGCCCGCGAGCGGCGACGTCGGTCGCGACGAGGATCGGCACGCGGCCGCCCTTGAAACCGAGCATCACTCCGTCGCGTGCGCCCTGGGACATGTCGCCGTGCAGCGCCTTCACGTTGAAGCCGCGGTCCTTCATCTTCTTGTAGAGCTGGTCGGTGCGGATCTTCGTGCGCGCGAAGACGATCGCCTGGTCGGGCTTCTCGGCCTCGAGCAGCTCGACGAGCTTGTCGGGCTTGTCGGCGGTCTTCACCGTCACGTGGAACTGCTCGACCGAGTCGACGGTCATCGTCGCCGACTGCACCTTGACGTGCTCGGGGTCGTAGAGGTAGTTGTCGGCGAGCTTGCGGATCGGCGGCGGCATCGTCGCGCTGAACAGCGCGGTCTGGCGGCTGTTGGGCGTCAGGCGCAGGATCTTCTCGACGTCCTCGAGGAAGCCGAGGTCGAGCATCTCGTCGGCCTCGTCGAGCACGACGAAGCGGCACGAGTCCAGCACGAGCGAATGGCGGCTGATGAGGTCGAGCACCCGTCCGACCGTGCCGACGACGATGTGCCCGCCGGCCTTCAGCTGGGCCTGCTGCGTGCGGATCGGCGCGCCGCCGAAGACGGCGACGACGTCGGCGCCCTTGCGCCGCGCATAGGTGCGCAGCGCCTGCGTCACCTGGATGCACAGCTCGCGCGTCGGCGTCAGGACGAGCGCCTGCACCTCTGGCTCGGTGGGGTCGATGTACTCGATGATCGGAAGGCCGAAGGCCGCGGTCTTGCCGGACCCCGTCTGGGCCTGCCCGATGACGTCGCGGCCCTCGAGCATCGGCGGGATGGCCTGCTCCTGGATGGGGCTGGGCTTCTCGTAGCCGACGTCCTCGAGTGCCTCTAGCGTGCTCTCTGAAAGTCCAAGATCGGCGAATGTGGTCACGCCGTCAGCTTAGTCGGTGCCGTGGCAGCTTCCGTCGCCCCCGCCGGCCGTCGCTCACCGCCACCACGACGCGCGCTCCCACGTCGGAAGTCGCGAACCAGTCACCGGTCGGGATGCAGCTCCGGCATGCAAGTCTGGGCGTGCGGCGCTGTCACCCGCGCCATCGCGCCATCGCGGCAGCGCGCACCGACGCCGCCTGCGCCTGGTCCGCGGCGAGCTCCTCCAGCCGCTGCGCCGCGAGCCGCACGCGGCGGTCGACGTACGTGCTCGCCAGCCGGCGCGTCTCCGTCTCGCAGTCCCACAGGCACTCGACGGCGACATCGCCGTCGAACGTCGGATCCGACGCGGCGAGCGCGGCCACGATGTAGCGCCGGCCGTAGGAGTACGGGATCTGCTCGTAGGCCTGCTGGAGCTCCACGAACGGGCCGTGGACGCCGCTGCGCCCGAGCGCCTGGGCGAGCGAGCAGATGACGTAGACGTCGCCCGCGAGGCCCTGGTCGAGCTCGCGCTCGAGCGCGCGGCGAGCGGGCGCGAGGTCCTCGTCCTCCGACCACGTCGCGAGCATCCCGGCGGCCTTGCGCCGCCGCGCCCAGTCCGGCGACTGCAGCCAGTCGTGCGCGAGGGCGCGCGTCTGCGAAAGCGGCATCGCCTCGAGCGCGAGCGCGATCGCTCCCTGCAGCTTGTCGCGCTCGGCCTTCGTGTGCTGCTCGGCGATCTCCAGCAGCTCGCGATGGCCCTGGCGGCCGAGGGCGAGGATCGCCGCGCGACGCATCGGCACGTCGGGATCGTTCGCCGCGCGCAGCAGATCGCGCACGTCCTCCGGCGCCCGCCGCGACGCGAGCTCGTCGGCGATCTGCGTCCAGCGCGAGTCTTCGGCGATCTGCAGCAGCTCGGCGGTGCTCATCTCGCGCGGGCGCGGGCGCGCGCGCGCGGGCACGGTGCGTGCGCTCGCGCGGCGTGCGTCGCTTCGACGACGACAACGACGGTGGCGCCGCGCCGCCACCGCCCTCCTGTGGACGATGTGGTCGGTCGAGAACCCGCGCATCGCGCGCGCCTGCGCGCTCGAGCACGCGCCCGTAGGCGACGTAGGCACGCAGTACGCGCCGCGCGTCTGCGTGGCCGCGCAGCGCCATCCGGCCGAGCATGCCGAGCACGTCGTACGTCGTGTCGGGGAAGTCCTCGTCGCTGTCGCGCAGCCAGAGCTCGAGCGTGCCCGTGTGCAACTGCAGGTCGAGCGCGAGCGTCGCGTGGTAGTCGTCGCGGTCCTCGAGCTGGCGATCCCAGCGCGGGTCGTTGAAGACGCAGTGCATGAGCAATGCGTGCGCCACCGTGCGGTCGGCGTCGAGCGCCCAGAGATAGCCGGCTCCCAGCCCCCGTTGCAGCTTGCCGAGCGGATCGGAGGCGTCGGCCAGCGTCGGGGATCCGGGTCGCACCGGACGATCGTGGCAGCGATGGGGCGTGCGCGGGCGAGCTCCGGCGCGCCGAGCATCTCACGTCCGAGACCGCGAGCCGCGGCCGTGGCTACGCTGCCAACCATGCCGACCCGGCCAGCGTGGTACCGGCGCCGCGGTCCCGACGGGCCGTCGCTGCTGCAGCCGGTGCAGCCCCTGCTCGACAGCCTGTCGGGTGCCGTCAACCGCCGGATTCGCTCGGGCTCTCGCGCCCCGGTGGCGATCGCCGCGGCCAGCGTCCCAACCACCGTCGGCCTGATCGCCGCACGCAAGCGCCTCGGGATGCACCCGGCCCTGACGCTGACGCTCGGCTGCGTCCCGCCGCTCGGCTTGGCGATCGCGGTCCCCAAGGGCCGCAGGCGTTACGCCGCGGTGGCCGCCGGCTACCTGCACCTCTTCAAGCTGGGCTGGGAGCTGCCCTACGACGAGCCCGAGAAGCTGCGCAGGCGGCTGTGGATCGATGAGCCGATCCGCTTCGACAACATCGTCGGTCTGGGCGTGCCGCCCGGCCTGCGGCTGCAGCGCGCGCTGCGCCGCCGGCGCGAGGTGACGCTGCTCGACAAGCTCGTCACCGCCGTCTACGGCTCCTGGTTTCTGCCCCACATCCTGCTCGTCTACCTCAGCGCGCGCCACGAGGAGTTCGTGCCGCGCGCGGGGGCGCGGCTGGCGGCGGCCTACCACCTGACCTGCCCGTTTTACTTCTTCGCGCCCGAGGCGCCGCCGTGGTGGGCGTCGGAGAGGGAGGGTCGGATGGGCGGCGAGATCGAGCGCGTCGCGCGGCTCGTCGTCTGCGACGTGCTCAGACGCCCGCCTCCGAGGGAGGGCGTCGCTCCGGGCAACCCGTGGGGCTCGATGCCCTCCGATCACATCTCATCCGCTGCGATCACGGCAATGGGCCTGGCCGAGGTCGGGCCGGTCTACGGGGCGATCGGCTGGTCGTACGTGGCCGCGGCCGCGTTCGCGATCGTCTACCTCGGCGAGCATTACGTCGCCGACATCATCGTCGGGCTGGCGATCGCCGAGCTCGTCCGGCGCAGCGAGCCTCTTGCGGCGCCCTTCGTGCGCGCCGTCGCGCACGCCGTGGGCTGAGGCTCTCGGTGCGCGTGAAACTGATCGCTGTCGCTCAGCGGCGCCCCCCACGGGCGGAGTCCAGCCGGCGCCGGTCGCGCTTCGTCGGGCGCATACCGAGGTCGGCGCCGGGCGGCGGTGACTGCAGCCGCCGCTGCTCGGCGGCGAGCTCGCGCGCCGCCACGCTCTGCGGCGTCTCCTCGTAGAGCGTCGTCGCGACCGTCGCCGGACCGCGCTTGTCGGACACGCCGCGGACGATCACCGTGCGGCGGGTCTGCCCGATCGTGATCTTCAGCTCGTCGCCGACCGCGACCTCCTTGGCGGCCTTCACGCGCGCCCCGCCGAGCTCGACGCGCCCGCCCTTGACGGCGTCGGCGGCGAGCGTGCGCGTCTTGAAGAAGCGCGCCGCCCACAGCCACTTGTCGATCCGCACGCACTCCACGAGGGCGATGATCGCAGCCATATGCTGGATCGGTGGCGATCGTCGCCGACAGCGAACTGAAGATCACCTATCCGCCCGAGCTGCCGGTGAGCGCGCGGCGCGACGACCTGCTCGCGGCGATCGCCGGCCACCAGGTCGTCATCGTCGCCGGCGAGACCGGCTCGGGCAAGACGACGCAGCTGCCGAAAATCTGCCTCGAGCTCGGCCGCACGTCGATTGCGCACACCCAGCCGCGCCGGATCGCCGCGCGCACCGTGGCGACGCGGATCGCCGAGGAGCTCGACGTCCAGCTGGGCGGCGCGGTCGGCTACGCCGTGCGCTTCGACGACCAGACGAGCAAGAACACGCAGGTCCGACTCGTCACCGACGGCCTGCTGTTGGCCGAGATCCAGCGCGATCGCTTCCTCAAGCGCTACGACACGATCATCCTCGACGAGGCGCACGAGCGCAGCCTGAACATCGACTTCCTGCTCGGCTTCCTCAAGCAGCTGCTGCCGCGCCGGCCCGACCTCAAGCTCGTCATCACGAGCGCGACGATCGACACCGCGCGCTTCAGCGAGCACTTCGGTGGGGCGCCGGTGGTGGAGGTCTCCGGGCGCACGTATCCCGTCGAGGTCCGCTATCGGCCGGTCGTCGAGGAGGACGACCCGGTGGACGCGATCGGCGACGCCGTCGAGGAGCTGCTCGACGACCCGCCCGGCGACGTCCTCGTCTTCCTGTCGGGCGAGCGCGAGATCCGCGACACGGCGGAGGCGCTGGCGGCGCGGCTGCCGAGCGAGGTCGGTGTCCTGCCGCTGTACGCGCGGCTGTCTCCCGCCGAGCAGCAGAAGGTCTTCAAGGCGCACTCGGAGCGCCGGGTCGTACTCGCGACGAACGTCGCGGAGACCTCGCTGACCGTGCCCGGGATCGGCGCCGTCGTCGATCCGGGTACCGCGCGGATCAGCCGCTACAGCGCGCGGCTGAAGGTCCAGCGGCTGCCGATCGAGCCGGTCTCGCAGGCGTCGGCCAACCAGCGCATGGGCCGCTGCGGGCGCACGTCGAACGGCATCTGCGTGCGCCTGTACTCCGAGGAGGACTTCGCCGAGCGACCGGCGTACACCGATCCGGAGATCCTGCGCACGAGCCTCGCCGCCGTGATCCTGCAGATGGAGTCGCTCGGGCTCGGCGAGGTCGAGGACTTCGGCTTCCTCGACCCACCCGACCGCCGCCAGATCCGCGACGGCAAGGCCTTGCTGCACGAGCTCGGTGCGCTGGATCTCGAGGCGAAGGAGCCGCGCAAGCGGCTGACCAAGCTCGGGCGCAAGCTCGCGCAGCTGCCCGTCGACCCGCGGATCGGGCGGATGGTGCTCGAGGCCGACCGCGCCGGCTGCGCAGACGAGGTCGTCGTCATCGCGGCGGCCCTGTCGATTCAGGACCCGCGCATCCGGCCCGCTGAGAAGCGGGCGGAGGCCGGCGAGCAGCACGCCCGGTTCGTCGATCCCGATGCCCGATCGGACTTCCTCGCGTACCTGAACCTCTGGCGCCACCTGCGCGCGCGGCAGAAGGAGCTGTCGCGAAACGGCTTTCGCAAGATGTGCCACGCGGAGTACCTGCACTACATGCGCGTGCGCGAGTGGCAGGACCTCGCCGGGCAGCTGCGCCAGGCGGCGCGCAACGTCGGGGTGACGATCAACGAGCAGCCGGCCGCCGCGGACGACGTGCACCGCGCGCTGCTCGCCGGGCTGCTATCGCACATCGGCCTGCGCAACGGCGCGTCGCGCGAGTTCGACGGTGCCCGGGGGTCGCGCTTCACGCTCTCGCCGGGGTCGGCGCTGGCGCGCAACCCGCCGGTGTGGGTGATGGTCGCCGAGCTCGTCGAGACGGCGCGGCTGTACGGCCACACCGCCGCCCAGATCCAGCCGCGCTGGATCGAGCCGCTGGCGGGGCACCTGCTCAAGCGCACGTACTCCGACCCGCACTGGGAGCGCAAGCGCGCATCGGCGATCGCGGTCGAGCGCGCGACGCTGTACGGCGTGCCGGTGGTCGGTGCCCGAAAGGTGCCCTACGGGCCGATCGATCCGGTCCTGTCGCGCGAGCTGTTCATCCGCCACGCGCTGCTGGAGGGCGACTGGACGGCGAGCCACCGCTTCCTACAGGACAACCGCGGCCTGCTCGAGGAGGTCGAGGAGCTCGAGCACCGCGCCCGCCGCCGCGACATCGTCGTCAGCGACGCCGAGCTCTACGACTTCTACGACGCGCGGATCCCGGAGAGCGTCGTGTCCGGCGCGCACTTCGACCGCTGGTGGAAGGACGCGCGCAAGCGCGACCCGTCGCTGCTGCGCTTCACCCGCGAGCTGCTGATCGGCGACGCGGGCATCGACGAGCTCGCGTTTCCGGATACCTGGCGCCAGGGCGAGCTGGAGCTCGCGCTGACGTACCGGTTCGAGCCGGGTCGGGAGGACGACGGCATCACGGTGCACGTGCCGCTGCACGTGCTGGAGCGTTTGCGCCCGACCGGCTTCGACTGGCTTGTGCCGGGGCTGCGCGAGGAGCTCGTCACAGCCTTGATCCGCTCGCTGCCCAAGGACCTGCGGCGACCGCTCGTGCCGATCCCGGAGACCGCCGCGCAGGTGGTGGGCGGCCTGCGGCCGCGGCGCGGCTCACTCGTGGCGGCGGTCGCACGGGAGATCGAGCACGTGCGCGGCGTGCACGTCCAGCCGCACCAGTTCGATCTGGAGCGCCTGCCCGCGTACTTGCGCGCGCGCTTCGCGGTGGAGGACGCGCGCGGGGAGGTCCTGGCCGCGGGGGAGGATGTCGACGCGCTGCGCGAGCAGCTGCGCCCGCGCCTGCGCGCCCAGCTTGCCGCCGCGACCGCGTCCTTCGAGCACAGCGGCCTGCGCGATTGGACGATCGGCGAGCTGCCGCGCAGCATCGCGCTGCCGGGCACCGGCGACAGCGTGCGCGCCTATCCGGCGCTCCTCGACGAGGGCGACAGCATCGCGGTGCGCGCGTTGGAGACACCGGCC
>DASYVZ010000450.1:0-4928 GCA_035936515.1 Solirubrobacteraceae bacterium
GCCGCCTTCACCGTCGGCTGCGCCTCGCAGAGCATCGACCTCGCCGAAGACGATCCGAACCACGAGGGGGCGACGCTGTTCGTCGAGCGCTGCGGTGCTTGTCATACGCTCAGCGTCGCCGGAACCCAGGGCTCGACGTTCGACGTGACAGATCGCGAGCGGGAGGACGGGCCGAACTTCGACGACCGCCAGGAGAACGTCGAGGACGTCCTCTTCGCCATCCGCAACGGTGGCTTCTCAGGGGCGATCATGCCCGAGAACCTCGTCACCGGCGAGGAGGCGCGCGCCGTCGCGGAGTTCCTCGCGAAGTACGCCGGCAAGCCGGGGACCGCCGGCGGCTAGCCCGCCGTGCTCGACCTCAGGCTGATCCGTCGCGACCCGGAGGCGGTTCGGACGGCGCTCGCGCGGCGCGGGCCACACGCCGCCGAGCGCCTCGACCGCGTCATCGAGCTCGATGCTCGCTGGCGCGAGGCGACGCAGGCGGCCGAGGCGCTGCGCGCCGAGCAGAAGACCGCGTCTGAGGAGGTCGCAGCGGGCAAGCGCGAGGGGCGCGACGTCAGCGGCACGCTCGAGCACCTGAAGCTGCTCTCGGGCGAGGTCAAGTCGCGCGGCGAGCAGGCGCGCGAGGCCGAGGCCGAGTTGCAGGACGTTCTGCGCACGCTGCCCAACGTGCCCGATCCGGCCGCCGCCGAGCCCGAGGACGAGGTGCTGCGGATCGTCGGCGAGGCGACCCGGCGCGGCCAGGGGCGCGACCACCTCGAGCTGGCGGGGGAGCGGATCGACATGGAGCGCGGCGCGCGGCTGTCCGGTGCGCGCTTCCCGATCCTGCGCGGCGACCTCGTGATGCTCGAGCTCGCGCTCGTGCAGTGGGTGCTCGACAAGCTGCGCCGCCACGGCTTCGACCCGGTCATCCCGCCGGTGCTCGTGCGCGAGCACGCGCTCTACGGCACGGGCTTTCTGCCCGACACCGAGCAGCAGATCTACCATCTGCCCGCCGACGACCTGTACCTCGTCGGCACGAGCGAGGTCGCGCTGGCGTCGATGCACGCCGGCGAGATCATCGACTTTGGCGAGCTGCCGCTGCGCTACGCCGGCTTCTCGCCCTGCTTTCGCCGTGAGGCCGGCGCCGCGGGCAAGGACACCCGCGGCATCTTCCGCGTGCACCAGTTCGACAAGGTGGAGATGTTCTCGTTCGTCGCGCCCGATGCCGGCGTCGAGGAGCACGAGCGGCTGCTGGCGCTCGAGGAGGAGATCTTCTCCGAGCTCGAGGTGCCCTACCGCGTTGTGAACATCGCGGTGAACGACCTGGGTCCGAGCGCTGCGAAGAAGTACGACATCGAGGCCTGGCTGCCCGGCCAGGGCCGCTACCGCGAGGTCACGTCGACGTCGAACACGACGGACTTCCAGGCGCGCCGGCTGGAGATCAGGATGCGCCGCGAGAACGCCAGGCCGGAGGTCCTGCACACGCTCAACGGCACCGCCGTCGCCGTCAGCCGCACGCTCATCGCGCTGCTGGAGAACGGCCAGCGCGACGACGGATCGGTCAGCCTGCCGGCCGTGCTGGCGCCGTTTGGCGCGCCGGCCGAGCTGGCCAGCGCTACTTCTCCTGCGTGACGTGCGCGATCGCCTTCGGGCGGTCGTCGAAGATGTCGAACGTGTCGTCGAGGTTCGTGATCTGAAAGAGCCGCAGGACCGTCGGGTTCGTGCAGACCAGCGCGAGCCGGCCGCGCCGCTGGCCGACGAGTCGCAGGCCGTTGAGCAGCACGCTCAGGCCGGTCGAGTCGATGAACTCCACGCCCGTCATGTCCAGCACGATCGCGGTCTTGCCGCTCTCGATGGCGCTGGCCAGATGCTCGGCGAAGCGCGGAGCCGTCGTGACGTGGATCTCGCCGCGGAGGGCGATGACGTGGGCGCCGGCGCCGGCGTCCTCCTCGGACAGCTCGAAGTGCGGGACGACTGGGGACACCTCGTCAACTATCACGGCGACCGGAGCGCGCTGTCAACGCGCTACCGCGCCGCCCACGACGCCCCCGGCACACTGGACGCCCGACCGCGCGCCGTCGTATCGTGTCGCATGTGACATCGGACGATGACAACGATCTGACGATCGATGAGCTCGCGCGCAAGATCGGCATGACCGTGCGCAACATTCGCGCGCACCAGTCGCGCGGCCTGCTGCCGCCGCCGATGCTGCGCGGCCGCACCGGCTACTACGGCCCCGAGCACGTCGCGCGCCTGGAGCTCATCCAGGAGCTGCAGAGCGAAGGCTTCAACCTCGACCTGATCAAGCGCCTGATCGAGGGCGCGGGCGGCTCGAGCAGCGAGGTGCTGCGTTTCAAGCACGCGCTCGCACGCCCGTTCGGCGACGAGCAGCCGGCGACCGTCGACATCGCCGAGCTCATCGCGCAGTGGGGCACCGCCGACCCGGCGCACCTCATGAAGGCGCTGTCGATCGGCCTCGTGCGCCAGTTGCCCGACGGGCGCTTCGAGGTCCGCAGCCCGCGCCTGGCCCAGGCGGGCCAGGAGCTGCAGCGCCTGGGGGTGTCGCTCGAGCGCTCGCTGGAGTTCACCGCAGAAGTGCGCGAGCACGCCGATCGCCTGGCACAGGCCTACGTCGACCTCTTCCTCGAGGCGGTCTGGACGCCGTTCGAGCAGGCCGGGCGGCCGAGCGACGGCTGGCCGGCGGTGCAGGACGCGCTCGAGCGCCTGCGCCCGCTGGCCTCCGAGTCGCTGCTGGCCGTCTTCGGGATGGCGATGAAGGACGCCGTCGACCGCGAGTCCGCCCGGGCGCTGAAGCGGATGGCGGACGAGCCGGCGGACGAGCCGGCGTCCGCGTCGTGAATTGCGCGCTGCCGACGCTGCGCGGCGAGCGCGTCGTGCTGCGCCCCCTCGCGGCGGCCGACGCCGACGTCCTCTCGGGCATCATCGTCCAGCCGGAGGTCGCGCGCTGGTGGGGCTCGCGGCCGCACGACCGCGAGCATCACCGCGCGGGGCTGCTCGAGGACGCCGCCGGCAACGACGCGTTCGCGATCGAGGTCGACGGCGCGCTGGCGGGCTGGCTCGGCGTCTACGAGGAGGAGGAGCCCGACTACCGCCACGCCGGGCTGGACATCTTCCTCGCGCCGGAGCGCCAGGGCGCCGGGCTGGGTCCCGAGGCGCTGCGCCTGGCCGCGCGCTGGCTCATCGAGGAGGGCGGCCACCACCGGCTGATCATCGACCCCGCCGCCGCCAACGAGCGCGCGATCGCGGTGTACACCGCGATCGGCTTTCGCCCCGTCGGCATCATGCGCGCCTACGAGCGCGGCAACGACGGCACATGGCACGACGGCCTGCTGATGGACATGCTGGCGGACGAGCTGCGGTGAGGGGCGCGGCTGCGGTTCTGAGTGCGCGCGAGCTCAACCGCGCGACGCTCGCGCGCCAGATGCTGCTCGAGCGTGCCGAGGATCTCGCCGTGCCGGCCGCCGTGCAGCGCCTCGCCGGGATGCAGGCGCAGGAGCCCAAGCACCCGTTCGTTGGGCTGTGGTCGCGGACGGAGCGCTTCTCGCCTGACGCGCTGCTGGGCGCCCTCGCGGACCGGTCGGTCGTACGGGCGACGCTCATGCGCTCGACGCTGCATCTGTTCAGCGCCGCCGACTACGTGGCGCTGCGGCGCGCGCTGCAGCCGCCGACGTCCGCCGCGCTGCGGGTGCTCGGCAGGCGCGCCGAGGGCCTCGATCCCGACGCGGTCGTGGTTGCCACCCGCCGGCTGCTGGCGGACCGGCCGCTGACGTTCGACGCCATCCGCGCGGGGCTGCAGGAACATTTTCCGGACGTCGACGAGCGCGCGCTGGGCTATGCCGCGCGCACGCTCGTCCCGCTCGTGATGGTGCCGGACGCGGCGGCGCGCTGGGGCTATCCACGCATCTGCGAGTTCGCGCTGGCCGAGAAGTTCCTGGGTCGTGCCCCGGCGCCGGCGGCACCGGAGGCGCTCGTGGAGCGCTACCTGGGGGCGTTCGGCCCCGCGAGCGCGGTGGACGTGCAGACATGGTCGGGGCTGGCGGGGGCAAAGCGGGTGCTCGAGGGCATGCGCGACCGGTTGGCGCTGTTTGCCGACGAGCGCGGCCGCGACCTCTTCGACCTGGTCGACGCGCCGCGCCCGGGTGCCGACGCGCCCGCGCCCGTTCGCTATCTGCCGGAGTTCGACAACCTCGTGCTCGCCTACGACGACCGCACGCGCGTCATCGCCTCCGAGCACCGCCCACTCGTGACGACGAAGAACCTGCGCGTGAAGGCGACGTTCCTGGTGGATGGCGTCGTGGCGGGCATCTGGACGCTCGCGGTGAAGCGGGGCGTGGCGACGTTGACGCTCGCGCCCTTCGTCTCCCTGCCCAAGCGTGTCGTCAAGGCGCTCGGCGAGGAGGGCGAGGCTCTGGCGCGCTTCGCCGAGCCGGCGGCGAAGGAGCATGCGGTGGTGGTCGCCGGGTGAGGGTTCGGCGGCGTTGGCGCCGGCGGCGGATTGCCCGGGGTTGGCGCTGGGGCGCCGAACTGCATCGATGAGAAGAGCAGCAGCGGGTCGCCCTCCTTGGCGCGAGACTCTCGCGGGTGTGGCGAACACCTCGCGCCCGCCACCATCCGCCACACCGCAGCGTCGTCCGCATGAACGAGTGACGGAGGGATGGTGGCCGCGCTTCGAGGTGTCGCTCGTTCATCACATGCATGAACGAGTGACGGATGGATGGCCGCTGCGCTTCGAGGTGTCGCTCGTTCATCACGCCGCCGCGCCGGTGAGCCACCCCACTCGGAGAACCGCGCGGCTGCGCAGGAACGCCAGACGGGGCAAGCTCCTCGATGCCGCAGTTCACGAGCGCCCGCGTCGCCGGGTGCGCCGCGCGCGCGCCACCGCGTTCCGCGCCACCCACCGCGTTCCGCGCCACCGCGTTCCGCAC
>DASYVZ010000451.1:0-1778 GCA_035936515.1 Solirubrobacteraceae bacterium
CGGCACGGTGCGCGCCGGCTTGCCGGCGTGCAGCGCCTCGATGAGCTCGCGCAGCCACGCCTCCTCGGCGATCGCCGCCCGCTCGCCGCCGCGTGCGGTGCGCACGACGCGGTCATGGCGTCGCTCGGCCTGCTCGAGGTCGGCGAAGATCAGCTCGGTCTCGATCGTCTCGATGTCGGCGAGCGGGTCGACGCGGCCCTCCGGGTGCAGGATCGAGTCGTCGTGGTGGGCGCGCACGACGTGGATGATCGCGTCGGTCTCGCGGATGTTCGCCAGGAACCGGTTGCCCAGGCCCTCTCCGCTGTGGGCGCCGGCGACGAGCCCGGCGATGTCGTGGAAGTCGATCGTGTCCGGCACGACGTTCGACGCGCGCACGGTCTTCGCGACCGCGTCGAGGCGCTCGTCGTCGACCGCCACGACGGCGATGTTCGGCTCGATCGTCGTAAACGGATAGTTCGCGGCGTCGACGCCGGCCCGCGTCAGCGCGTTGAACAGCGACGACTTGCCCGCGTTGGGCATCCCGACGATCCCGACCTTCATCGCGAGCGCCGGCCTTCCGGCTCGGCGCACGCGCCCGTCGAGCAATGGCGCGCTGTCATCGCGAGCGTCCGGTCGTCCCGACAAGCGTGCCCAGCAGCGCCCCGGCGGCGATGTCGGAGGGATAGTGCACGCCGAGGTAGACGCGCGACAGCGCCATCGCGGTCGCCCCGGCGTACAGCGGCCGGCCGGGCAGCAGCGGCGAGTAGGCACGGGCCGCGGCGAACGACGACGAGGCGTGCGCGGACGGAAAGCTCAGCGAGGTCGGCGTCGAGATGAGCGCGGGCAGCTTCTCGAGGTGCGGGCGCTTGCGGCGCACGACGGTCTTCAGCAGCGTGTTGAGCGCGTAGGCGATGAGCACCGAGCGCGTCGCGCGCAGCCACTCCGCCCGCTGGCGGCGGTCCAGCGCGGCGCCCGCCAGCCCGAGCGCGAGCCAGATCGCGGCGTGCTCGCCGAGGTGCGAGAAGCGGCGGATCGGCAGCTCGAGGGCGGCGTCGTGGCCGTTCTCGCGCAGCAGGCGGTACAGGCGCACGTCGACCTTCGCGATCGCTCGTGCGAGCGGCCCCGCGCGCAGCCGGGCGCGCAGCGAGCGACGTGCCTCGGGGTCGGCGGCGGGCGGCAAGGGGGCGCAGAGCACCGGATGACCTTAGCCACGCGCGTGTCGCCGGCTGTGCGGTGCGGCATTCGCGCTCGGGCATCACGACTGGTCGCGGCGGACGATCGTGACGCACAAGGCGCGATATGCGCGCTGGGCGCGTCATGACCCGCATACGACGACCGTCCGGATTCCGGCCGCGGCGCGTCGCCGCCGCGCGCATCGGGAACACTCCGGGCGTGCGGCTGGCCCTGATCGCGAATCCCCGTTCGGGGACAGCTCCCGATCCGGCCGAGCTCGAGGCGCTGCTCGCCGCCGGCGGCGCCGCCGTCTCCTATGTCCCGATCGAGCAGATCGCCGACCAGGACGGCGGCGACCTCGAGGACGGCGCGCTCGACGCGCTGACGGCCGCAGGCACTCCGGACCGGATCGTCGTCGCCGGCGGCGACGGCTCCGTCGGCCCAGCGGCCCTCAGCGCCGCGCACCTGGGCGTCCCGCTCGCGGTCGTCGCCGTCGGCACGGCCAACGACTTCGCCCGGGCGAAGGATCTGCCGCTTGATCTCGCCGACGCCTGCGCGCTCGCACTCGACGCCGCCGCGCCGAGCGATCGTGCGGAGCTCGGCATGGCTGGCGCGCGGCCGTTCGT
>DASYVZ010000452.1:0-3683 GCA_035936515.1 Solirubrobacteraceae bacterium
GGTGATCGAGCTGCGCGCGCCACGGCGCCATCCGGTGCTCGTGCTGGGACTGCTCGCCGCGGCCGGGCTCATGCGGCCGGAGGCCTGGCTGCTGGCCGGCGTCTACTGGCTGTGGCTCGTGCCGCGGGCGAGCTGGAAGCAGCGCTTCGTCTACGCCGCGCTGGCGGCGATCGGCCCGCTCGTGTGGGTCGGCGTCGACTTCGCCGTCACCGGCAACCCGCTGTACTCGCTGACGGGAACGCAGGATCTCGCCGAGGAGCTCGGCCGCAACAAGGGCGGCGCCGCCGTCCCCGCCGCGCTGTACGCCTTCCTCGTCAAGCTGGCGAAGTTCCCGGTCGTCGTGGCCGGGACGATCGGGCTCGCGCTGGCGGTCGTGCTGACCCCGCGCCGGGCCGTCATGCCGCTCGTGCTGTTCGCGATCGGCGCGGGCACGTTCGCGCTCGTCGGTCTGGCGGGGTTGTCGGTGATCGACCGCTACCTGCTCGTGCCGTCGCTGTGCGTGATGCTGTTCGCGGCGGTGTTCATCGCGGGCTGGACGATGCTCGAGCCCGGCAGCGGCTGGCGGGGCGCCTGGATGACCGGGGCGGCGGCGGTCGTGATCTTCGGCATCGTGTTCACGGCGACGCGCGTTAACCTCGTTCAGCTGCGCAACGAGCTGCAATTCCGGGGCGACTCGCACGCGGCGCTCGAGCGCGTGCTGCACGACCCTGCGGTGCAGCGGGCGTTGCGCTGCGGCCCCGTCTACGTGCCCAACCACAAGCTCATCCCCGACGTGCGCTGGATCCTGGACCGTCCCATGACGGGTGTGCTGGCGCGCTCCAACGTGCGCTCGGAGCGCAACCCGGCGCCGCCGCCGACCCGCGGCGTCGTGCTGCTCGTGCACCATCGGCCGGCGCTGTTCAAGCAGGCATGGGTGACGCCGCAGGACGAGACGGCCGACAACTACCCGCCCGCGGGCTACGATCGCGCCGCCACGAGCCGCTACTACGCCGCCTATGTCAACTGTTGAGAGCCCCGAGCGCCACGAGGACGCGCCGCCGCCGTCCGCCGGGGGTGGCCACAACGCGCTGCTCACGCGTCCGGGGTTGAGCCTGCGCGCGCCCGGCCGCGAGCGCCTGCTGTGGGGGTCCGCCGTCGCCGTCCTGCTGCTGTTCGCCTTTCTGCTGCGCATCTGGGGCAACAGCCACGGGCTGCCCTACGCCTACAACGCCGACGAGAACGCGCATTTCGTCACCCGCGCGATCGGCCTGTTCGGCCACGACTGGGATCCGAACTACTACGTCAATCCGCCCGCCTACACGTACCTCGTGCACCTCGTGCTCGGGCTCTGGTACGGCGGGCGCGAGAGCGTGTCGAACTCCTTCGCCGCCGACCCGACGGAGATCTGGCTCATCGCCCGCACGCTCGCAGCGATCCTGGGCACGATCGCCGTCTGGCTGCTGTATCTCGCCGGTACGCGGCTCGTCGATCGCCGCGTGGGGCTGCTGGCGGCGGGGGTCTTCGCCGTCGCCTTCCTGCCGGTCTTCTACTCCAAGCTCGCGCTCAACGACGTGCCGACGCTCGCCGGCGTCTGCCTCGCGCTGTGGGGCGCGGCGGGGATGCTGCGCCACGGGCGCAAGCGCGACTACGTCGCGGCGGGTCTCGGGCTCGGCCTGGCGTGTGCGACGAAGTACACCGGCGGGATCGTGCTGCTGCCGATCGTCGCTGCCGCGGGCGCGCAGTTCGCGGCCGCCGGCGGCCGTGCCGACGCGCTGCGCGGGATCCTCATCGTCGCGATCATGGCGCTGGCGTCGTTCTTCGTCGCCAACCCGTACTCCCTGCTGGACTTCTCGTCGTTCTGGGAAGGTCTGACGCACCAGTCGACCGCCTCCGGCGACGCCGCCGGGAAGCTCGGGCTCACGCAGGATTCGGGCTACCTGTACTACCTGTGGTCCTTCGGCTGGGGCCTCGGCTGGGTGCCGCTGTGCTTCGCCGTCGGCGGTGCGGTGCGGCTGTTCAGCGACGAGCGCCGGCTGTTCTGGATGCTCGTGCCGCCGATCATCGTCTTCGTCCTGTTCATGGGCTCCCAGGAGCGGTACTTCGGGCGCTGGCTGATGCCGGTCTTCCCGTTCGCCTGCGTCCTCGCCGCCTACGGCGCCGTCGAGCTGACCGACTGGCTGGGCCGGCGCGCCCCGGCCCTGCGGCCGACGGTCGTCGCCGCGGCCGTCGTCCTGCTCTGCGGGCAGGGCGTCGTCTACTCGCTGCACTCGGGTCTGGTCCTGTCGCGCGAGGACACCCGCAACATCGCCCGCGACTGGATGGTGCTCAACGTCCCGCCGGGCACGAAGGTCGTCGTCGAGCCCGTCGTGCCCGACCAGTGGGCGCAGGACATCGGCAATCCGTCGCCGATCACGAAGAACGGCAACCGCTGGAACAAGTACCCCCTCAGCCGCCGGATCGACCCCCGGACCGGGCTGCCGGTGCCCGGCGCGGCCGGCGTCGTGAACATCGAGGACTTCGAGCGGGTGCTGCACCCCGAGCTCGTCGACGCGTTCGAGCGCCAGGCCTACTGCTATGTCGTGGTGGGCTCCACGCAGCGCGGCCGGGCGGAGGTCGAGCCCGAGGCGGTGCCCGACGCGCTGGCCTACTACGAGGAGCTCGAACGCCGCGCGGAGGTCGCCTACGAGGTCTCCCCGTATTCCCGCGGCAAGGGCCCGGTGGCCTTCAACTTCGACTGGACGTTCAACTACTACCCGCTGGCCTACAACCGCCCCGGGCCGACCATGACGATCTACCGTCTGCGCGGCGGCGGCTGCGCCGACGGCGTCGCCGGCAAGCGGTAGCTTCCGGCCGTATGCTGGGGCCGTGTCCACGCTGACCGCGGCCGACCACGACCATCTCGGGCGCTGCATCGAGCTCGCCGAGTTCGGGCTCGGGCGCGTGCATCCCAACCCGATGGTCGGCGCGCTGCTCGTCCGCGACGAGAAGGTGCTCGGCGAGGGCTGGCACGAGGAATGCGGCGGGCCGCACGCCGAGGTCCACGCGATCGCCGCCGCGTCGGCCGCCGGCGACGTGAGCGGCGCCACGCTGTACGTCTCGATGGAGCCCTGCTGCCACCACGGCAAGACGCCGCCGTGCACCGACGCGATCATCGCCGCCGGCATCGCGCGCGTCGTCGTGGGCTCCGACGATCCCAGCGCGAAGGCGGCCGGCCGCGGCCTGGGCATCCTGCGCGACGAGGGCATCGACGTCGACGTCGCCGACGGGGAGGTCGCTGCACGCGCGCGCCTCGTGAACCAGGCCTTTCGCAAGCACGCCCGCAGCGGTCGGCCGTGGGTGCTGTTCAAGTCGGCGATGACGCTCGACGGCAAGGTCGCCACGCGCACCGGCGACTCGCAGTGGATCTCCGACGAGTCCAGCCGCGCCCGGGCCCACCGCTGGCGCGCGAGCCTCGATGCCGTCGCCGTCGGGATCGGCACCGCGCTGGCCGACGACCCGCAGCTCACCTCGCGCGTCGAGAGCGTCCATCATCAGCCCCGCCGCATCGTCTTCGACTCCACCGCACGGCTGCCGCTGGACTCGCAGCTCGTCCGGGCCGCGCCGGAGCCGGCGCTGACCGTCGTCGTCTCGCGCGCCGCGCGCCGCTCGGCGATGGAGGCGCTGGCGATGGCCGGCGCCGAGGTGCTCGTCGCCCCCGGCGAGAA
>DASYVZ010000453.1:0-3239 GCA_035936515.1 Solirubrobacteraceae bacterium
TTCGACGGCAACGCGGACCAGGTCGCGCTCCGGCGAACCCGCGCGCGCCGCATCCTGCGCCGGCACGGCGCCGTCGCGCTCGGGCCCGCCCCCGGCGCCGCGTGGGCCAACGGTCGCTTTCACGGTGCGTACCTGCGCGACGAGCTGATCAGCCGCGGCGTCCTCGTCGAGACGCTCGAGACCGCGACGACCTGGACCGCGCTCACGCAGACGCACCGCGCCATACGCGGCGCGCTGCACGACGCGCTCGCGCGCCGCGGCACCCCCGCGGTCGTCATGTGCCACGTCTCGCACCTGTACCCGACGGGTGCCTCGCTGTACTTCACGTTCCTCGCGCGCCAGCAACCGGGCGCCGAGCTCGCGCAGTGGCAGGCCGCCAAGCAGGCGGCGTGCGAGGCGATCGGCGCTGCGGGCGCGACGATCACCCATCACCACGCCGTCGGCCGCGACCACGCGCCCTACCTGCCGGCGGAGGTCGGCGCGCTGGGCATCTCGGCGCTGCAGGCGGTCAAGGCGCGCGTCGACCCCGCCGGGATCATGAACCCCGGCAAGCTCATCGCGTAGGGAAGCGCTCGCGACGGTCGCGCCTCGAGTCGCGTCGGCACCATTCGGGCGCCCGCGACCGTCGGCGGCGAGCCGCCTGCGTCAAGATGTACGCGTGAGCACGCCTGCCACCTGCCCGCGCTGCGCCGCACCCTTCGAGTGCGGGATCGACACCGGCGGCTGCTGGTGCCGTGACGCGGTGCTCAACGACATCACCCGCGCCGCGTTCGCGCAGTACTACGACGGCTGCCTGTGCCGCGAGTGCCTCACCGCCGTGCAGGACGCTCCGCCGATGCCGAGCGTGCGCGAGTTCCTCACCGCGCAGCTCAAGCGCAAGTGGGGCCGCCCGTCGCGCGCCCGCAGCTCGCCACGGGCGTGACGGGCGCTGCGCCCCGATAGCCTGACGCTATGTCAACGACCGCCGCCGCCCCTGCCGACGCTGAGCAGACGCCATCGTTCTCGCTCGAGCTCTCCCAGGAGCAGCGCGACATCCGCGACTGGGTCCACGGCTTCGCCGCCGACGTCCTGCGTCCCGCCGCCCACGAGTGGGACGAGCGCGAGGAGACGCCCTGGCCGATCATCCAGGAGGCGGCGAAGATCGGCCTGTACGGCTTCGAGGCCATGGCCCAGTTTCACTCCGACCCGACCGGCCTCACGATGGCGATCGCCAACGAGGAGCTCTTCTGGGGCGACGCCGGCATCGGCATGGCGATCATGGGCACGTCGCTGGCCGTCGCCTCCATCTTCGGCTCGGGAACGCCGGAGCAGATGGCGGAGTTCATCCCGCAGTGCTTCGGGACCGCCGACGAGCCGCAGGTCGCGTCGTTCTGCGTCTCCGAGCCCGACGCCGGCTCGGACGTCTCCGCGCTGCGCACGACTGCGAAGTACGACGAGGCCAAGGACGAGTGGGTCCTCAACGGCCAGAAGGCGTGGGGCACGAACGGCGGGATCGCGAACGTCCACGTCATCGTCGCGACCGTCGACCGCACGCTGGGCTCGCGCGGCCAGGCGGCGTTCGTCATCCCGCCGAGGACGGCGGGGCTGACGCAGGGCACGAAGGTCAAGAAGCACGGCCTGCGCGCGTCGCACACCGCCGACGTGTATCTCGACGACTGCCGGATCCCCAGCAGCTGCCTGCTCGGCGGCAAGGAGAAGCTCGATGCGAAGCTCGCCCGGGCGCGCGAGGGCGCCAGCTCGAAGTCGCAGACGGCGATGCAGACGTTCGAGGCGACACGGCCGGTGGTCGGCGCGCAGGCGATCGGCATCGCCCGCGCCGCCTACGAGTACGCCCTGGAATACGCCAAGCAGCGCAAGCAGTTCGGCCGCGCGATCATCGAGAACCAGTCGATCGCCTTCGCGCTCGCCGACATGAAGATGGAGATCGACGCCGCCAGGCTGCTCGTCTGGCGCGCGTCATGGATGGGCCGCACCGGCCAGCGCTTCACCGCCGCCGAGGGATCGATGAGCAAGCTGAAGGCGGGCGAGGTGGCGGTGTGGGCGACCGAGCGCGCGATCCAGATCCTCGGCGGCAACGGCTATGCCCGCGACTTCCCGGTCGAGCGCTGGCACCGCGACGCGAAGATCTACACGATCTTCGAGGGCACCTCGGAGATCCAGCGGCTTGTCATCTCGCGCGCGATCTCGGGCCTGCAGATCGCGTAAGCGAACGATGACCGAGATCAAGGAGATCCAGCTTCACGGCCACCGGCTCAGCTACCGCTGCGGCGGCGACGGGCCGCTGCTGATCCTCATCCACGGGATCACGAACTCGTCTGCGAGCTGGGAGCCGGTCCTCGCCATGCTCGAGCGCGACTTCACCGTCATCGCGCCCGACCTGCTCGGCCACGGCGACTCCGCCAAGCCGCGCGGCGACTATTCGCTGGGCTCCTTCGCCTCGCTGCTGCGCGACTTCATGCTCGCGCTCGGCCACGATCGCGCGACGGTCGCCGGGCACTCGCTCGGCGGCGGGATCGCGATGCAGATGGCCTATCAGTTCCCCGAGCGCGTCGAGCGCCTCGTGCTCGTCTCGAGCGGCGGCCTCGGCCGCCAGGTGACGCCGATGCTCCGCGCCGTCGCGCTGCCCGGCGCCGAGCTCATGCTGCCGTTGCTGGCTTCGCGGGCGGTCGTGAGCTCCGGCGCGACCGTCGGCTCGTGGATCGGGCGGCTCGGCCTGCGCACGGGCACGGACATCGCGGCGATGGCCGCCGGGCTGGCGTCGCTGCAGGACATCGAGACGCGGCGCGCGTTCGTGCACACCGCGCGCTCGGTCATCGACGTCGGCGGCCAGCGCGTCAACGCGACCGACAAGCTCTACCTCGCCGCGGCGGTCCCGACGCTGATCATGTGGGGCGACGACGACCCGATCATCCCCGCGCGCCACGGCATCCGCGCGCACGAGCTCATGCCCGGCAGCCGGCTGCGGATCTTCGAGGACTGCGGCCACTTCCCCCATCACGACGACCCGCCCGGATTCGTCGCGACGCTGACGGATTTCATCGCGGCGACGAAGCCTTCCGAGCCCGACGACGACCGCCTGCGGAGGCTCGTGGTCGAACACGGACGCCCCGCCGGTCCTCGCGCGGCGTAGGCGCCGGGGGCGGGCGACGCGTAGGCGGCGGCGGCTGAACACCGCCGGCGCGCGTTCGCCACACCCTGGAGCGTCCTCACCAAGTAGGGCGACCCGCTGCTGCTCTTCT
>DASYVZ010000454.1:0-6131 GCA_035936515.1 Solirubrobacteraceae bacterium
GCAGCGCACAGCGCGGGCAGCAGGGCACCGCCATCCACGGCAGCCCGCGCCGGCAGCTCGCGCACACGACGTCGGCGGAGCGGTTCGCCGTCGCCCGGCAGACGACACAGCGCGGCGGGACCGCGAGCGCGACGATCTGCGCGAGCATCGAGGTCATCGGCGCCATCGTCGCGCCCGTCCTGTGCCGGCGCGCGCGCGGATCGCAACGATCCTGCGCAGTAGCTCGCCGGCTGGCACAATCGCGGGCATCGTCGCCGCTCCCCTCGCCGTCGCTCCCGACGCCAGCTGGACCTTCGAGCCGGGCGCGATCGTGCTCGTCGCGGCGCTCACGTTTCTCTACGTGCGCCGCTGGCGTGAGATCGACGGGTCCGCCGGGCGCCTGACGAGCTTCCTCGCCGGGATGGCGCTCGTGCTGATCGCGCTGTGCTCGCCGATCGACCGCCTCGGTGAGCAGCTGTTTCTCATGCACATGGTCCAGCACCTCCTGCTGCTCGACCTGGCCCCCATCCTCGTCCTGCTGGGGCTCACGAAGGTGCTGCTGCGCCCGTTGACGCGGCGCCTCGTGCGGATCGAGCGCCGCGCGGGCGTGTTCGGGCATCCCATCTTCGCGATCGTGCTGTACGTCGCCACGATGGCGATCTGGCACATCCCCGCGATGTACGACGCGGCGCTCGAGCAGCCGGTGCTGCACGTGCTCGAGCACGTGACGTTCGGCATCGCCGGCGGCCTGTACTGGTGGCACCTGCTCTCGCCGATCCGCTCCCGCCGGCGTCTCGGCGGCATGGGCCCCGTGGTGTACATGCTGGCCACGAAGGTCTTCGTCGGCCTGCTCGGGATCCTGCTCGCCTTCTCGCCCGAGGCGATCTACGGCTTCTACGAACGCCAGCCCGGGTACTGGGGCCTATCGCCGGAGACAGACCAGGCCGTCGGCGGGCTGATCATGGCGCTCGAGCAGTCGATCGTGATGGGCATCGCGCTCGTGTTCCTGTTCACCCGCGCGCTGGGCGAGAGCGAGCGCGAGGACCAGCGCGCGGAGCGCTACGCCGACTCGAACTAGATTCCGTTGAGGAAGTCCAGCCCGACGTTGTCGAGCAGCCGCTGGGCCTCGATGTTCAGCTGCGTCAGCTCGCCCGTCCAGATCAGGATGCCCATGACGATGAGGATCGCGCCGCCGGTCGCGACGATCGCCGCGTAATGGCGCTTGACGACGGCGAAGAGCGTCGTCATCCGGTTGAAGGCGACCGCCGTCAGCAGGAAGGGAATGGCCAGCCCGGCGGAGTACCAGGCCAGCAGGTAGGCGCCGTGGGAGGCGGAGTTCGACAGTGACGCGGCGGTCAGGATGGCGCCGAGCGTGGGTCCGACGCAGGGCGTCCAGGCGATGGCGAACGCCGCGCCGACGACGAGCGGGCCGCCGTGGCCGGCGCGCTCCACGAGCGCGTCGATGCGCCACTCGCGGCCGAGTCGCGCGATGAACGGCGTCGCCAGGAAGAACACGCCGAGCGTGATGATCACCACGGCCGAGATGCGCTCGAGCGTCTCGCGGTTGTCGTTGAGCGTCGAGCCGAGCTTCGTGGCACCGAGGCCGAGGATGATGAAGATCGCGGAGAAGCTCGCGACGAACAGCAGCGCCGGCACGAGCACGCGCCGCGTCGAGGCCTGCTCGAGCTCGGCCGGCTTGACGCCGGAGACCGCCGACAGGTAGCCGGGCACGAGCGGCAGCACGCACGGGCTCAGAAACGAGATGAGGCCCGCCGCCAGGGCGGCGAGCACCCCGACCCCGGAAGCCGGATCGATCATCGCGAGAACCCCCGATCCGGCTCGACGCCGGCGGCGGTCGAGCAATGGCGGGCGGTCATCGCGAGGACCTGCGGTCGGTCATGCGACTCAGGATGCCCGATCGCATCCTGCAACGTGCGGGTTGGGGCGCCGCACGGCCTGCCGGCGGCGTCAGCCCTCGAGCACGGTGCCGTCGTCGATGCGCCGCTGCCCGGCGCCGCTGTGCTCGACGCTGACCTCGCCGCGCACGACGACGCCGGCGCCGAAGGCGATGTCTCCTCGCACGGTCAGCCGCTGCGCCTCGACCAGCGACGGCGGCCCCGCCGGGAAGCGCTCCTCGAAGTCGCGCACGAGCTTGAAGAACGCGGGGTCGAGCTTCACGAGCGGCGCGCCCTCGCCCGCCTTCGCGCGCGCCTCCGCGAGCACGATGCGGCCCCCCTCGCTCAGCTCGTATGCGTCGGAGCGCAGCGCGAGCAGGTCGTCGGTCGTCTTGACCGGGGCGAAGCGCTCCCGCGCGACGCGCACGGCGCGCGCGCCGTCGAAGACGTCGATGGCCGCGCCCATCGCCGTCTCGAGCTGGATGACCGGCGGCGATTGCGGGTCCTCGGGGTCGATGGTCTTGTGGTTGACGATCATCGGCAGCCCGAGGACGCCCTCGCGCTCGGCCAGCACGTCGGCCAGCGCGCGCAGGTCGATCCACAGCGTGTTCGTGTTGAAGAAGCGGTGGCGCGAGGTGTCCTGAAACGCCTCTACGTCCTCCTCCGGCGTCTGCGCGATCTCGCGCAGGACGAGCCCGCCGTCAGGCCGCCGGGCCAGATGGCCGCCCTTGCGGTCGGCGGGCGTGCGGTCGGCCACCTCCATGAGAAACGGCATCTGCTCGCGGGCGAACCAGGCGAGGATGCGCGGCTCCAGGACGGCGCCGAGGTTGTCGACGTTGGCGACGAACGCGTAGCGGTAGCCGCCCTCAAGCAGCGCGTCGAGCAGGCCCGAGCTCAGCAGCGACGGATACACGTCGCCGTGGCCGGGCGGCGCCCACTCCAGGGCCGGGTCGTCCGGCCACTGCGCCGGCGCGAGGTCCTCGGCCGCGAGCTTGGGCACCTTGCTCTGCAGGAAGTCGACGGGCACGTCGTCGACCGGAAGGTCGATGTAGGGCTCGAGCGCGGCCAGCGAGGCCTCGCGCGTCGCGAAGCTGTTCATGAGCACCAGCGGCAGGCGGGCCCCCGTCCGCTCGCGCAGATCGCGGATCTGATGCACGCTGATGTCGAGGAACGTCAGCCCGTCCTTGACCTCGAGCAGCGATTTCGGCCCGGTCATCCCCATGCTCGTGCCCAGGCCGCCGTTGAGCTTGATGACGACCGTCTGCTCGAGCGCCTCGGCTGCGCCCGGCTCGTCCTCGGGCAGCTCGTCGGCATCGGGCAGCTCCTCGACCGGCTCGATCTCCGATTCGGGCAGCGTGCCGCTGTCGCCGGCGCGCAGGCGCTCGTAGTAGTGGGCGAACGTCTTCTGCGCCACGTCGGCGATGGCGTCGGCGCGCATCTTCTCGAGGGCGGTCTGGAGTGGGTCGTCGTCGGTCACGGGAGCAACCTACCCCGCAGCGGGCGGTGGCGGCGTGCCGCGCCAGCTCAGCTGCGCCAGCTGGTCAGATACTCGCGCTGCGCGACGGTCAGCTCGTCGATGCGCACGTCGAGCGAGGCGAGCTTCAGGCGCGCGACCTCGCGGTCGATCTCGTGCGGCACGGGCAGCACGCGCGGCGGCAGAGCGGCGCCGTGACGCGCAAGGTGCTCGACGCACAGCGCCTGGTTGGCGAACGACATGTCCATCACGGCGGCGGGGTGTCCCTCTGCCGCCGCGAGGTTGACGACGCGGCCCTGGGCGAGCAGGTTCAGCCGGCGCGTGCCGACTTCGAACTGCTCGACGAGCGGCAGCACCTGGCGCCGCTCCGACGCCAGCGCGGCGAGCTGGTCGACGGCGATCTCGACGTCGAAGTGGCCGGCGTTGGCGAGCATCGCGCCGTCCTTCATCGCGGCGAAGTGCTCCTGCGTGAGGACGTCGCGGCCGCCGGTGACGGTGATGAAGACGTCGCCGTGCGCGGCGGCCTCGAGCGCCGGCATGACCTCGCAGCCGTCCATGCGCGCCTCGAGCGCGCGCATCGGCTCGACCTCGCAGACGATCACCGATGCGCCCGCCCCCTTGGCGCGCAGGGCGACCCCCCGACCGGCGGGGCCGTAGCCGAGGACCACGACGGTATGACCCGCCAGCAACATGTTCGTCGCCCGCAGGATGCCGTCGAGCGTCGACTGGCCGGTGCCGTAGCGGTCGTTGAACGTGCGCTCGGTGAGCGACTCGTTGACGGCGAGCACGGGACAGTGCAGCGCGCCGTCGTGCTCGAGCGCGCGCAGGCGCACGAGCCCCGTCGTCGTCTCCTCGGTGCCGCCGAGCAGCGCCGCGCGCCAGCTCTCGTCGCCGGCGTGCAGGACGCTGAGCAGGTCCGCGCCGTCGTCGAGCGTGACGTGCGGCGCGCGCGAGGCGAGGCCGACCACGTGCGCGGCGTAGGTGTCGGCGTCCTCGCCGCGGATCGCGTAGACGCCGACGCCGCGTTCGGCCAGCGCGGCGGCGACGTCGTCCTGCGTCGACAGCGGATTGGACGCGCACAGCTGCACCTGCGCGCCGCCGGCCATCAGCGTGCGCAGCAGGTTGGCCGTCTCCGACGTGACGTGCAGGCACGCCGCGACGCGCACGCCGTCGAGCGGGCGCTCCCGCGCGAAGCGCTCGCGGATGGAGCGCAGGACCGGCATCTGCCCGTCCGCCCACGCGATGCGGACCTGTCCGGCCTCGGCCAGGGACAGGTCGGCGACGTGATTGAGGTTTCGTCCTGCGGTCATCGAACCCGATCGCGGGAGCACGCGCAGCTTCGGCGCCCCCGGGATCGGAACCGATGACCTACGGACGACGTCACACGCCTAGTACCGGTACTCGTGCGACTTGTACGGCCCCTCGACCGGGCGGCCGATGTATTCGGCCTGCTCGGGGGTGAGCACCGTCAGCTTCGCGCCGACGGCGGCCAGGTGCAGGCGCGCGACCTTCTCGTCGAGCTCCTTGGAGAGCACGTAGACCTGCTTGTCGTACGCGTCGTTGTTCGTGAACAGCTCGATCTGCGCAAGCGTCTGGTTCGTGAACGAGTTGGACATCACGAACGACGGGTGACCGGTCGCGTTGCCGAGGTTCAGCAGGCGCCCCTCGGACAGCAGGATGATCGCGTGGCCGTCCGGGAAGACCCACTTGTCGACCTGCGGCTTGATGTTGACGCGCTCGATGCCGGGGACCTTCTCGAGCCCCGCGACGTCGATCTCGTTGTCGAAGTGGCCGATGTTGCCGACGATCGCGTGGTGCTTCATCCGGGCCATGTGCTCGGCGGTGATGATGTCCTTGTTGCCCGTCGTGGTGACGAACACGTCGGCGGTGTCGACGACGTCCTCGAGCGTCTTGACGTCGTAACCCTCCATCGCCGCCTGCAGCGCGCAGATCGGGTCGATCTCGGTGACGACGACGCGGCAGGCCTGGGCGCGCAGCGAGGCGGCCGAGCCCTTGCCGACGTCGCCGTAGCCGCAGACGACGGCGACCTTACCGGCCAGCATGACGTCGGTCGCGCGGAAGATGCCGTCGACGAGCGAGTGCCGGCAGCCGTAGAGGTTGTCGAACTTCGACTTCGTGACGGAGTCGTTGACGTTGATCGCCGGGAACAGGAGCTTGCCCTGCTTGGCCATCTGGTACAGGCGGCCGACGCCGGTCGTCGTCTCCTCGGACACGCCGATGATCCCGGCGGCCATCTTCGTGAAGCGCTGCGAGTCCTCCTCGAGCGACCGGTTGAGCAGCTTCAGGAACGACACGAACTCCTCCGACTCACCGGTGGAGGGGTCGGGCGCGGCGCCCGCGGCCTCGTACTCGACGCCCTTGTGAACGAGCATCGTCGCGTCGCCGCCGTCGTCGAGGATGAGGTTCGGCCCGTCCTCGCCCGGCCAGTTCAGGGCCTGCTCGGTGCACCACCAGTACTCGTCGAGGGTCTCGCCCTTCCAGGCGAAGACCGGCACGCCCTGCGGGTCGTCGGCGGTGCCCTCGGGACCGACGACCGCGGCAGCCGCGGCGTGATCCTGCGTCGAGAAGATGTTGCAGCTGCACCAGCGCACCTCGGCGCCGAGCGCGGTGAGCGTCTCGATCAGCACGGCGGTCTGGATCGTCATGTGCAGCGAGCCCATGATGCGCGCGCCCTTGAGCGGCTGCGCGTCGGCGTACTCGGCGCGGGTCTGCATGAGGCCGGGCATCTCGTGCTCGGCGAGGATGATCTCGTTGCGCCCGTA
>DASYVZ010000455.1:0-4109 GCA_035936515.1 Solirubrobacteraceae bacterium
GTGCGCCACGCCGGAGGAGCGCTTGCGGATCACCGAGCGCGTCGCCCACGCCGCATCGCTCGAGCGGTCGATCATCGCCGGCCTCGCGCCGACCGACGCCGGCGTCGAGAAGCTGCTCGCCGAGGTCACCGACCACCTGCGCGCGCTGCTGCGCGACGTGCTGTGCGGCCACCTGGACTCCGATCTGCGGTCGGTGGCGGACCGGCTGCTGGCGGAGGAGGGCGCGGCGGCCTGAGGGCGAGCCGGCTGCGCGCGCGCCGCGGCGGCGAGCAAAGCGAGAAACGGGCGCGCGCGGCGGGTAACGGAGCAGACATGGCGACGGTGGTTGGCTTGATCGGCTCCTACGGCGGCCTGAACGCCGGCGACGAGGCGATCCTCACGGTCGCGATCACGCAGCTGCGCGAGGCGGTGCCGGGGGTGGAGATCGTCGTGTTCTCGCGCGATTGCGACCACACGCGGCGCCATCACGACGCCGACCGCGTCGTGGCAGCGCGTGAGGCGGTGCGCGAGGAGCTCGAGGCCGAGATGAAGCGCATGAACCTCCTGCTGCTGGGTGGGGGCGGCATCCTCTACGACGACGAGGCGGGCTCATATCTGCGCCTGGTGCGCTTTGCTCAGGACGCGGGCGTCGCGACCGCGACCTACGCCGTCGGCGCCGGGCCGCTGGAGCGCCCCGCCGAGCGCGAGGCGGTGGCGGACGCGCTCAACCAGATGGAGCTCATCACCGTGCGGGAGAAGGCCGCGAAGCGGCTGCTCGAGGAGGCCGGGGTGCAGCGCGACATCGCGGTGACCGCCGATCCCGCGCTGCTGCTCGAGCCAGAGCGGTTCACGCAGGAGATGCTCGAGCGCGAGGGGCTGCCCGGCGGCCAGCGGCTCATCGGGATTTCGGTGCGCGAGGCGGGCAACGCGATGTCCGAGACGCAGACCGGCGAGTATCACGCGTTGCTTGCCAACGCCGCGGACTTCATGGTCGACCGCTTCGACGCGCAGGTCCTGTTCGTGGCGCTCGAGCGCAAGGACGTCCGCGAGGCGCATCGCGTCGTGGGCCGGATGGCGTTGCCCGAGCATGCCTGGGTGCTCAAGCGCAGCTATGGCCCGCGCCAGCTGCTCGGCCTGATGGACCATCTCGACATGGCGGTCGGGATGCGCCTGCACTTCCTGCTGTTCGCGGCGACGGCGGGCCTGCCCGTCGCGGCGCTGCCCTACGCGACGAAGGTGCGTGACTTCCTCGCGGCGCTCGAGGTGCGATCCCCGGACCCGGAGCGGTCAGGTCACGCCGGTGCGCTGCTGTCGCACATCGATCGCCTTTGGGACCGCCGCGACGAGCAGGTCGAGCATGTTCGCGAGCGTCTGCCGAGCCTGCAGGAGGCGGCGCGCGAGAACGTGCGCCTGATCGTCGATCTCCTCGATCCCCATGCCCCCGCTGCAGCGTCCTGAACGCCCGACGCAGTTCACGCTGCCGGCCCGGCGAGCGGCCGTCGCCGCGCGCCCGGATGTCGTCGTCGTCGGCGGCGGGCCCGCGGGGATCGGGGCCGCGGTGGGGGCCGCGCGCGCCGGAGCGGACGTGCTGCTCGCAGAGCGCTACGGATTTCTCGGCGGCAACGCGACGGTGGCGCTCGTCATGCCGCTCATGTCGTGGCACAACGAGGTGCGCGGCGCGCGTGCGCGCGGCGACGACGAGCCACTGCGGCTGCTGCCCGGCGACCACGGGCCGGGCGAGCCCGTCGTGGCCGGGGCGCTGCTGGAGCTCATGGAGCACCTGCTTCGCAGGCGGGGCGCCATCGCCCCGAGCGAGGAGACCGGCTACACGGTTCCGATCGACCCCGAGGCCTACAAGTCCGCCGCGCTCGACCTGCTCGACGCGGCCGGCGTGCACTACCTGCTGCATGCGTTCGCCTCCGGCGTGGTCGGCGAGCCGGGCCGCCCCGAAGGCGTCGTGCTCGAGACGAAATCGGGGCCGCTGGTCGTACAGGCGCCGGTAATCGTCGACGCCACGGGCGACGGCGACGTCGCGGCGGCCGCGGGCGCCGGCTATGAGATCGGCCGCGACGACGGCCTCGTGCAGCCGATGACGCTGATGTTCCGGATCGTCGAGTTTCAGCGCGAGCGCTTCGAGGGCTATGTCCGCGAGCATCCGGACCAGTGGCGCGGCGTGTCGGGGCTGTGGGAGCTCATCGAGCAGGCGCGCGCGGCGGGCGAGCTCGATCTGCCGCGCGAGGACGTGCTGTTCTTCGCCACGCCGCACGAGCGCGAGGTCAGCGTCAACAGCACCCGCGTCTCGGGCGTGCTCGGCATCGACGTGTTCGACCTCACGCGCGCGGAGCGCCTCGCGCGCCGCCAGATGGACCAGATCATGCGCTTCCTGCGCAAGCGCGTGCCCGGCTTCGACGAGGCGTATGTCGTGCAGAGCGGCACCCACATCGGCGTGCGCGAGACGCGTCGCATCGTCGGCGAGTACCAGCTCACCGGCGACGACGTGCGCCGCTCGCGCCGCTTCGACGACGTCATCGCGCGCGGCTCGTACCCGATCGACATCCACGACCCCAAGGGCGGCCGCGGCACGCTGCTCGAGCGCCTGCCGACCGGGGGCGCCTACGACATCCCGCTGCGCTGCCTGATCCCGCGCGACGTCGACGGGCTGCTCGCCGCCGGGCGCTGCATCTCCGGCACCCACGAGGCGCACTCCTCCTACCGCGTCACGCCGATCGCGCTTGCGACCGGTCAGGCCGCCGGGGTCGCGGCCGCGCTCGCGGCACGCGCCGGCGTCTGCGTGCGCGATCTGCCCGCCGAGGATGTGCAGCGCGTGCTGGTCGAGCAGGGAGCGGACCTCCGCGACGCGCCGACGGCGTCCTGACGGCCAGTTCAGCGCCGCTGCCCCGCCAGGTGGCGGTACAGCACGAGCAGCCCGTCGATGTCCTGCACCTCGCCGTCCAGGCGCGGCACGACGATCGGGTCGGGCTCGTCGAGTGCCGCGCGCAGTCGCTCGATTGCGGCGCCGTGGCGCGCGGCGAGGATCTGAAGGTCCTCGGCGCCGGCCGCGACCTTCGCCGCCAGCGCGTCGCCGAGGGCGTCGCGCAGTCCCGCCCGGATCGCGACGGGGTCGGTCACCTCAGCCTCGGCCAGGACCGCGGCGCGGTTGACGATCAACCCGCCGAACGGCATCCGCGCCTCGCGCAGCTTCTGGCGAAAGAAGATCGCCTCGGCGACCGGCTCGCGTTCGGGCGAGGTGACGATGAGAAACGTCGTGCCCGGATCGGACAGCAGCGCCTTGACTGCCGAGGCGCGCTCGCGGAAGCCGTCGATCAGCGAGCCCATCGAGCGCAGCAGGACCGACATGTCGTCGAGCAGGTTCACGCCGGTGAGCTTCTTGAGGATGCCGAACACGACGCTCGAGCCGGCGCCGAGCAGCCGCCCGGCGATGCCGGTCGGCACGAGGAAGAGCTTCAGCGCGCGGCCCTCGAAGAACTCCGTCAATCGATCCGGCGCGTCGAGGAAGTCCAAGGCGTTGCGCGAGGGCGGCGTGTCGAGCACGATCGCGTCGTAGCCGCCGTCGCGATCGAGCTCGTAGAGCTTCGCGACCGCGCTGAACTCCTGCGAGCCGGCGATCGCGCTCGACAGCTGCGCGTAGATGCGGTTGCCCAGGACGTCGTCGCGCGTCGCGGCGTCGGGCGCGAGCTTGGCGATCAGCGCGTCGAACGTCGCCTTGGGGTCGAGCATCATCGCCCACAGCTCGCCTCGCATCTCGATCCCGTGCGCCCCGAGCACGCCGGCGTCGACGAGGCGCGGCTCGTTGCCGAGCTCCTCGAGGCCCAGCGAGTCGGCCAGCCGCCGGGCCGGATCGATCGTCACGACGGCGACCCGCTTGCCGGACGCCGCCAGGCCGAGCGCGAGCGCCGCCGAGGCCGTCGTCTTGCCGACGCCGCCGGCGCCGGCGACGATGCAGATCCGCTTGCCGTCGAGGCGTTCGCCGATGGCGCTCATACGCTCACAGCTGCGCCGCCAGCTCGTCGGCGAGCCGCTCGATGTCGGGCCCGCCGGAATGTAGCGGCAGGCGCGCGGGCGCCTGGCCCGTGAGCTTGCGCAGCCGCGCGAGCTGGGCGCGCTGGCGC
>DASYVZ010000456.1:0-3571 GCA_035936515.1 Solirubrobacteraceae bacterium
AAGGCGAACGTCCGGCGCATCGCCTCGTACGTGCCGGCGTACGCGTCGAGACCGACCAGCACGAGGACGTAGAAGGCGCTCGTGGCAAGGTAGTAGCCGAAGCGGATGACCGCACCCGTCAGCGCCAGCGCCAGGAGCGCCGCGCCGCGGCGCTCGAGTGAGCCGAGGGCGGGGGCGCTCGCGGCGTGGGGGAACGGGATGCCCATGCGCGCGGGTCCCATGACCGCCATCGTCTCGATGAGGCTCGCTCCCGCCGCCGCGTAGCCGGCGCGCGCGCCGTGGCGATGGGCGGCGCGCGCCAGCGGGACTCCGCCCGCCAGAGCCACGACGAACCCGCCGGGCACCGCCCGTGCCGCGAGGAACGTCAACGCGGCGACGTTGGCCAGACCGGCAAGCGTCCGCTCGCGTTCGAGACCCGGCCGAGGTGACGGCGTGACGTTCGACGCGTCGTGTCGCCCGTCCGCAGTGCGATCCGCGCGGCGCTGCATCAGGGGGAGTGTCCGCCGCGGTACATCGGCCCGCTCGTTTCAGGTTTCCAGGTGGCCTGCTCGGGCACGTTGGAGGACAGCATGCCCAACGCACTTAGGTCAGCCGCCGGCACGCTCGCGCTGATCACGCTGGTGGCGCTCGCCGGATGCGGCGGCGAAGACCGTTCGCAGACGGCTCGAGCGAGCGTCCTGCCCGGCGGTTCTTGGGAGGCGACCCTCGGCGCGGCTCGCGGGCAGACGGTCCGCTGGTGGATGTACGGCGGCGACGAACGCGTGAACCGGTACGTCGACGAGGAGGTCGCACCGCGCGCCGAGCAACTCGGCATCACGCTGCGGCGCGTCCCCGTCGACGACACGGCCAGCGCCGTGCAGCGCGTCGCGGCCGAGCAGCGGGCGGGCCGCGACGACGGCGGCGCAGTCGACCTGATCTGGATCAACGGCGAGAACTTCGCTCAGGGCAAGCGCGACGGCCTGTGGCTGCGCGACTGGGCGCCGCGGCTTCCCAACGCGCGGCTGCTCGACGAGGACGACCCGACGCTGACAACCGATTTCGGAGTCCCCGTCGACGGCCAGGAGTCGCCCTGGAGTCGCGCCGCGCTCGTCTTCGCCTACGACCGCGAGCGCACGCCGCGGCCGCCGCGCGACCTCGACGCGCTGCTGGCGTACGCGCGCGAGAATCCGGGCCGGATCACGTATCCGGCGCCACCGGACTTCACCGGCTCGGCCTTCGTGCGCTTCGTCGTGCAGACGCTGGGCGAGGACCGCGCGTTCGAGTATCTGCGCGAACTCGAGCCCCTGCTGTGGCGTGGGGGGCGGACCCACCCGAAGTCCGAGGCGGAGCTCAACCGGCTGTTCGGAAACGGGCAGGTCGACATCGCGATGAGCTACGACCCCGGCTTCGTCGCGACGGCCGTCCGCCAGGGCGGCATGCCCCGCAGCGCCCGGCCGCTCGTGCTCGAGGGGCGCACGCTTCAGAATGTCAGCTTCGTGACGATCCCCGCCAACGCCGCCAACCGCGCCGGCGCTCTCGTCGTGGCGAACCTGCTGCTCGATCCGGTGCTCCAGGCCAAGAAGGCCGACCCCCGCGTGATCGGCCTCCCCAGCGTCCTGCCCGCGGACGCCCTGCCGGAGGGGTCCGAGGCGCCACCGTCGCTCTACGTGCTCGACGACCTGGGCGATGCGGTCGCCGAGCTGCCGGCCGAGCGGGTGCCCGAGCTCGATCGGCGGTGGAAGCGCGAGGTCCTGCGCTGATGCTCGAGTGCCGCGGGCTGACGGTCGCCGCCGACGAGGCGCTGATCCTGCCCGCGCTCGACCTGCGCCTGCAGCGGGGCATGCTCACGGCGCTGCTCGGCCCCTCGGGCGCCGGCAAGACGACGCTCCTGCGCGCAATCGCCGGTCTGCAGGCGATCGGCGCGGGCTCGATCTCGGTCGGGGACGCCCGGATCGACCAGCTCCCCGCCCATCGGCGCGGCGTCGGTCTCGTCTTCCAGCAGCCGCGGCTGCTGCCCCATCTCTCCGTCGTCGAGAACGTGGCCTTCCCGCTGCGGCTGGGCGGCGTGTCGCGCCGAGAGCGGGGCGCCCGCGCGCGTGCGCTGCTCGACGACGTCGGCTTGGCCGGGCTCGCCGAGCGCTCTGTGCGCGGCCTGTCGGGCGGCGAGCAGCAGCGCGTCGCTCTCGCCCGCGCGCTCTGTGCCGAGCCTCGCGTCCTGCTGCTCGACGAGCCGCTCAGCGCGCTCGATCCCGGCCGCCGGGACGAGTTGCGCGGGCTGATTGCGCGCGTCCAGCGCGAGCGCGAGCTGACGACGCTGCTGGTCACCCACGACCGCAACGAGGCGGCGCAGCTCGGCGACACGCTCGCGGTGATGCTCGAGGGGCGCATCGTCCAGCACGGACAGCCGCGCGAGCTGTTCGAACGCCCGACCTCGCCCGTGCTCGCCCGCTTCCTGGGGATGCGCAACCTCCTGCGCGGAGTGGTGCGAGACGGACGGCTCGTCCTCGACGAGGGCACCGTGGAGGTCGACGCGCCCGACGGCGCCGCGCTCGTCGCGATCCGGCCCGAGCACGTGCGGCTCGATCCCGACGGGCCGCTGTGCCTGCGCGTGCACGCCAGCACGTACGTCGGCAGCGTCGTGCGGCTCGAGCTGCGCGGCGCGAGCGCGACGATCGAGATGCACGTCGATCCCGACGCGGCGCCGGCCGTGGGGGAGCTCGTCGGCGTGGAGCTGCCGCGCCAGCGGCTGTGGCCGATCCCCGACCGCGAGACCCACGAGGAGCCCGCGGCACGATGACGCAGCGCGACCTCGTCGTCCTCGGCGGCGGCGCGGTCGGCTGCGACCTCGCGCAGGCGTTCGCGACTCAGGGCGTGAAGTACCTCGACGATCGCGTCCGGCGCGTCGTGCGCCCCGTCCTCACGATCCTGCGCGCGTCGGAGCGTCGCCGCTGACGTGCGGGTCGGCGAGCGACCGCACCGCGAACACCACGCGCTGAAGCGCGGTTATCGCGACGACCGCTGCGAACACCCAGGCGATGGTCTCCGCCGATCCCGGCAGCAGGCAGAACAGGACGTAGGCGATGATCGTCTCCGTTCCCTCCGCGAGGCCGCCGACGAAGCGCAGCGAGCGCGAGTCGCCGCTCTGCAGCGCGCGTCGCTCGGCGAGCGAAGACCATGCGAGGAACGCCGTTCCCGAGACGTAGTAGGAGACGAGCAGCGCCACGCACGCCAGGCGGGCGTCCGGCTCGGCGATCGCCACCGCAAGCACGAAGGCGCCATAGACCGTGAAGTCCGACGCGATGTCGAGAAATCCGCCGCGGTCGCTCGTGCCGCGCAGCCGCGCCAGCGGGCCGTCCAGGCCGTCGAGCGCGCGGTTGGCCAGCCACAGCACGAGCGCCAGCGGCCAGACGGCCAGCGCGGCCGCCACGCACGCACCGATTCCGACGACGAAGCCCGCCACGGTGACCGCGGTGGGCGTCACCCCGAAGCGCTCCAGTCGCCGCGCCGACGACTCGACGGCCGGCGCGACGAGCCGTCGCGTGTACGCGTCGAGCATGCCTCCGATCATCCCACCCCGCGCCCCGCCCAGAGG
>DASYVZ010000457.1:0-2833 GCA_035936515.1 Solirubrobacteraceae bacterium
TACGACGCGATCGCGAGATACTGCTGCGAGGCGGCGAACTCGTGGCCGATCTGCTCATTCAGGAGCTCGACGAAGGGCTGGGCGGGCATGCTCGAACTGTACCCGCGTCTCGAGCGATCGGTTAGGCTCACCTAAATGAAGTTGCTCGTCAAGCCGAAGAAGCGATGCTGCAAGAGCAACCCACGCTGCAAGCGCTGCCCGGTCGTGACGAAGCGCCTCATCGTCAGAGGCTTCGCCCACAAGCGGCCCGACGGGCTGGTCGTGATCTCGCCCGACCTCAAGAAGAAGCACCTGCGCGCCGCGCGCAAGCGATAGCCCAACGTCGCGCGCGGCTCGCGCGCCGGTAGAGTTCCGCTCCATGGCCACCTGCCTTGTCACCGGCGGCGCGGGCTTCCTGGGATCGCATCTGTGCGACGAACTGCTGCGCCGCGGTCATCACGTCGTCTGCGTCGACAACCTCGAGACCGGGTCGCTGCGCAACATCGAGCACATCCGCGTGCCCGAGTTCGAGTTCCTGATGAAGGACATCGTGCAGCCGTACTTCGTCGAGCGGGGCGTCGACTTCGTCTACCACCTCGCGTCGCCGGCCTCGCCGATCGACTACCTGCGCCTGCCGCTGCACACGTTGAAGGTCGGCTCGCACGGCACGCACCACACGCTCGGCCTCGCCAAGAAGCACCGCGCCCGGTTCCTGCTGGCCTCGACGAGCGAGGTCTACGGCGACCCGCAGGTCCATCCGCAGAAGGAGACCTACTGGGGCCACGTCAACCCGATCGGCCCCCGCGGCGTCTACGACGAGGCCAAGCGCTACGCCGAGGCGCTGACGATGGCCTACCACCGCCAGCAGGGCGTCGACACCGCGATCATGCGCATCTTCAACACCTACGGGAGTCGAATGCGACCGTATGACGGCCGCGCGATCCCGACGTTCATGCGCCAGGCGCTGCAGAACCGGCCGATCACGGTCTTCGGCGACGGCAGCCAGACGCGCTCGTTCTGCTACGTCGACGACCTGATCCGCGGCATGATCGCCCTGGCCGAATCCGGCCGGCAGGGGCCGATCAACATCGGAAACCCGAACGAGTTCACGCTGCTCGAGCTCGCCCACACCGTCATCGACGTGACGCAGTCGACCTCCGAGATCGTCTTCGAGGCGCTGCCGACCGACGATCCGCAGGTGCGCCAGCCGGACATCGCGCTCGCGCGCGACCTGCTCGGCTGGGAGCCCGAGATCGAGCTGCGCGAGGGTCTTACCCGCACGCTCGAGGCGTCGGGGGCCGACGTTCTCGTCGGGCGCGGAGGCGTCTGATCCGCCCACCGCCGGCTGGGCCCCCGCTGCCGGGGGCGATCGCTGGCGCAGCGACGGAACATCTGCGATCGTGAGGCGTTAGAGCAGGGGATGCCGACGACGCAGAAGCCACGGGAAGGCTCACACGAGGCGACGAGGGAACCGTCGACGCCTGACTTCGCCTTGTCTGGGCGCGACGTCCGGCGCAAGCGCCCGCCGGTGCTCTCCTTCCTGCTGCGCCTGGACAGCCTGCGCAGCGTCGTGCGCGTCGGGACGCTGTTCATGCTCGACGCGATCGGCATCTACATGGCGATCCTCACCGCGCTGTGGCTGAAGGCCGGCCTGCTGACGGACCTGTGGGAGCTGCGCGCGCAGGCGGCCGCGACCGACGAGCTGTTTGACTTCGCGTGCCTGCTGACGGTGCTCCTGTTCGCGCGCTCGGGGCTGTATTCCGCGCGCGGCGAACGGCCGGGCATGTCGCGCATCGTCTCGTCGCTGGCGCAGGTCGCGCTCGTCGCGCTCGTCTACGCCGTCGCCAGCGGCCACGAGTTCAGCTCCTACTACATCTTCTACGGCTCGCTGTTCTTCGCCGTCATCTACATCTCGCTGCTGCGCCTGGGCTACGAGAAGTTGACGGGCGTGCTGCTGCGCGCGGCCGGCTACCAGCGCCGGGCGGTGCTCGTCGGCAGCGGCCAGCACATCGAGGCCGTCGGTCATGCGCTGCGCGACGCCGCGCACCCGACGGTGAACGTCGTCGGCTTCATCTCGCTGACGCCGCGCCCCAACAACGGGCTGCTGTCGCTCGGCACGCTCGGCGAGCTGGCCCAGGTCATCCACCGCCACCGCATCGACGAGGTCATCATCGCCGACCCCGACTTCCCGCAGCCCCAGGCCGTCGAGCTCGTCGACGTCGCACACGGGGCGGGGGTGCGCGTGCGGATCGCGCCGTCGACGATGGAGCTGCTCGTACACCGCGCGGAGTTCGTGCCCGGCGAGGCCGTGCCGCTCTTCGAGCTCAAGCCGCCGGTGTTCGAGGGCTTTGACTTCTTCGTCAAGCGCACGTTCGATCTCATCGGCTCCACGTTCCTGCTCATCGTGCTCAGCCCGGTGCTCGCGGCGAGCGCGCTCGCGGTGCGGCTCAGCTCGCGGGGACCCGTCATCTACCGTTCGGTCCGTCCCGGCATCGGCGGCGCGCCGTTCGCCTGCCTGAAGTTCCGCACGATGTACCGCGACGCCGACCAGCGCCAGGCCGACCTCGAGTCGCTCAACGAGGCGACGGGTGCGCTGTTCAAGATGCGCGAGGACCCGCGCATGACGCCGGTCGGGCGCTTTCTGCGCTGCTACTCGCTCGACGAGCTGCCACAGCTCTTCAACGTCGTGCGCGGGCAGATGTCGCTCGTCGGCCCGCGGCCGCTGCCCGAGCGCGACTTCCAGCGCCTCGAGGAATGGCACAAGAAGCGCTACCTCGTCACGCCCGGGATCACCGGCCTGTGGCAGGTCTCCGGCCGCTCGGAGCTCGACTTCGACGATCTCGTGCGCCTGGAC
>DASYVZ010000458.1:0-2084 GCA_035936515.1 Solirubrobacteraceae bacterium
CCGCGCGGCGCCCTCCAGCGACGAGCCGTCGAGGCCGACGCCCTCCTGTAGCGCCGACTCCAGCTCGGATACCGGGATCGAGATGCTCTTCAGAAGGCCCAGCACGTCGATGAACCAGAGGCGGATGAACTTCACGCCCCGCTCCTCGACTGTGCGCAGCACGAATTCCTGCCTGGCAGAGGTCACGCCTTGGACCGTATGGCCAGCCCGGGAGGCTGTCTTTAGCCCTCGGTCCAACCTCACCCGCCACTCGGGCGGGTCGTCAAGCCACGCCGTAGGATCCGGCCATGGGCGCCCGCATCCTCCACGCCGCCGACGCGCAGTGGCGCCCGTCCAATCAGATGGGCGTGCTCAACTGCGACCTCGGCAAGCAGCTCGAGGCCGCCCCGCTCGCCGCGCGCTTCTGGCGCCTGACGCCCGGGCAGGCGTCGACGAAGCACCGCCACACGACGCAGACAGAGCTCTACGTCGTGCTCGAGGGCACCGGGCGGATGCGGATCGGCGACGACGAGCCGCTCACGCTCGAGCAGTACTCGAGCGTGCTCGTCGAGCCCGAGGACGTGCGCCAGGTGTTCAACGACACCGACAGCGACACGCTGTGGCTCGTCGTCGGCACGCCGCCCGAGCTCGCCAACACGCTCGAGATGACGCCCGACCAGCTCGCGCGGCTGTACCCGGACGGCCCGCAGGCGCTGCCGCCCGAGCTCGCCGGCGGGTGATCTACGGGCGCGACCGCGTCAGACCGACGAGCCGAAGCCGACGGCGATGACCATCACGACGACCATGACGGCGCAGATTGCGAGCAGCGCGAAGCCGACGTACGAGACTTCCATGACGAACCCCCTCGTTGTTTTCAGCACTCCTCAGAGCGGTACGGAGGTGGCTGCGCGGCGGATCACGAAGGTGGCGCGCGGGCGTTGCGGGGAGGACACATCGTCTTCATGGGATCGCCGGCCTGGCGCGCGTGGGTCGCCAGCCCGAGTTCACAGAGCATTCATCGAAAACGACGTGTTCGGGAAGCCGCCTCCCACGAGCGTGCGAAGCAGTGCAGATCAGCCCGACCCACTGCCCGTACTGTGGCGTCGGCTGCGGCCTGCTGGCCGACGTCGATGACGACGGCCACCTGAAGGCGGTCCGCGGCGATACCCAAGCACCCCGCCAACCGCGGGCGCACGTGCAAGCGGGCCGCCGCGCGGGCGTAGCTACTGCACGAAGACCGGCGTCCCCTTCTCGACCTCGTCGTAGAGCTCCTTGACGTCGTCGACGGCCATCCGGATGCAGCCGTGCGACGCGCTGCCGCCGAGCGAGTTGATGTCGCTCGTGCCGTGGATGCCCTGGCCGTCGTGGAAGCCCATCCAGCGCGCCTCGAGCGGGTTGCGCGGATCGCCCGGCGGGATCGTCTGGCCGGCCAGCTCGCCCGCCCACTCGCTGTTCGGCGCATGCCACGGCGGGTCGACCTGCTTGGTCTGGATCTTGTAGCGCCCGGCCTTGGTTTCGTGGCCGGCCTTGCCGACGGCGATGCGGTACTTGTGCTCGAGCTGCAGGTGCTTGTAGAGGCGCAGCCGCTTGGCGTCGCGGTCGACGGCGATCACCGTCGGATAGCGCTTCGCGAGGTCCTCGTAGGTGCGATCGGGGCGCTGGGTCTCCTTCACGGGCACCTCAATCGTGCGCTCCTTGGCGGGATCTTCCATGCGGGCGAGCACCATCGCGGCCAGCTCGTCGCGCTGCGTCTCGAGACCGGCGAGGGCGCGCGTGCGCTCCAGCTTGCCGTCGCGCCACGCGATGTCGGCGTCGCGCGCGTCGCGGTCGAGGTCCTTCGCCACGCGCTCGACGAAGTCGTCGACGGCCTGCCTCGAGAACTCCACGCGGGGCTTGACGGTGCCGCCACCATCGTTGCCGCCGAGGACCCGGCTGAACGGGTTGCTCCCGCGGCCCTCGCGCAGCGCGGCGTCGACGGTCGCGTCCACGTCGATGCCGGCCTGCGCCGTCTCGGGCGTGAGCGTGAACGTGCTGTCGCCGTACGTCGCCTTCACCGGCTTGGCGACCTCGCCGTCGAGCTCGCTCTGCACGCGCTCGCGCGCGGC
>DASYVZ010000459.1:0-2339 GCA_035936515.1 Solirubrobacteraceae bacterium
GGTCGGCACGGTGCGCGGCGTCGGCGCGCGGGTCGTCCCCGTCGCGGGCAACCCAGCGACCGCGGCGGCGCGCCTGAACCCCTCGCGGGCGGTGCTGTACGCCGAGCCGAACTACATCGCGCGGGCGAGGGCGATCCCCAACGACCCGCGCTTCGGCGACCTCTACGCCCTGCACAACACCGGCCAGGGCGGTGGGAGCCCGGACGCCGACATCGACGCGCCGGAGGGCTGGGACGCCGCCGGGCTGGGCAGCTTTCCGGCGGCGGTGAGCGGCGCGAAGATCGGCATCGTCGACACCGGCGTGCTCGCGTCGCACGAGGATCTCGGCGGCAAGGTCGTCGACTGCGCCGGGGTGCGCTCGTCCGGCATCGAGCTGCTCGGGCTCATCACGCTGCCGCTGTTCGCCGACCCCACGATCATCGGCGGGCGCTGCGCCGACAACAACGGCCACGGCACGCACGTCGCGGGAACGGCTGTGGCACACGCCAACAACGGCCGCGGCATCGCCGGCGTCGCGTTCAACTCGCCGTTGGCCGTGTGCAGGGGGCTCGACCGCACGGGCGCGGGCGCGGTGGCGGGAATCGCGAACTGCATCGCCTACGTCGCCGCGGCCGGCGCGAAGGTCATCTCGCTGTCGTTCGGCACAGCGGAGGAGTCGACGACGCTGCGCAACGCGGTCACCGCCGCGAGCGAGCGCGCGCTCATCGTCGCCGCCGCCGGCAACAGCGGCGTCTCGACCACGGAGTATCCGGCCGGCTACCCCGAGGTCGTGTCGGTCGTCGCGACGGACAACCGCGACCGCCGCGCCGCGTTCTCCAACGCGAACTCCAACGTCGAGATCGCCGCGCCCGGCGTCGACATCACGTCGACGTGGAACCGAAGCGCCAGCGCCTACGAGAGGCTCTCCGGCACGTCGATGGCCGTTCCGCACGTGGCCGGGGTGGCCGCGATCATCGCGGGGCGCAACCCGGCCGGGGGGCCGGCGGCGTGGCGGGCGCGGCTCGCCGCCTCCGTCGACGACCTCGGGCCCGTGGGCCGCGACCCGCAGTTCGGGCTGGGCCGGGTGAACCTCGCGAAGGCCGTCGCCGGCTGAGCGGCCCCGCCGGCTGGTACGGGCGCATCGGCGATCCGCTGCGGAGACGCGCTGAGCGGCTGGGCGAGCCTGCGGCTGACGTGTCGGCGTCGCTGCGCACACGCCGAGTAGCGTGAACGCCGTGTCTCACGTCATCTTCAGCGGCATCCAGCCGACGGGACGCAAGCACCTGGGCAACTACATCGGCGCGATCAGGCAGTACGTCGCCGGCCAGGAGCGCGGCGATCCGGCGATCTACTGCATCGTCGACCTGCACGCGACGACGGTCGCGTACGACCCCGGGGAGCTGCGCGACCGCGTGCACGACACCACCGCGGTGCTGCTCGCCGCCGGGCTCGACCCGGAGCGCTGCATCCTCTTTCGCCAGGGCGACGTCGCCGAGCACGCCGAGCTGTGCTGGCTGCTGACGTCGGTCACCGCGCTCGGCGAGCTCAACCGGATGCACCAGTTTCGCGAGAAGTCCTCCGCGCAGCGCGAGCTGATCTCGGCCGGGCTGTTGCTCTACCCGGTCCTGCAGGCCGCCGACGTGCTCGCCTACCGGGCGCACGAGGTGCCTGTCGGCGAGGACCAGCGCGAGCACCTCGAGCTCATGCGCAACATCGCCGAGCGCTTCAACGGCCGTTTCGGCGAGGCGACGCTCGTCGTGCCCGAGCACCGGATCCCGTCGGTCGGCGCGCGCGTGCGCGACCTGCAGGAGCCCGACCGCAAGATGTCGACGACTGCTGGCACCGAACAGGGCACCGTCTACCTGCTCGACGATCCCGCCACGATCCGGCGCAAGTTCAAGCGCGCCGTGACGGACTCCGACGACCCGCCGGTCCTGCGCCGCAGTGACGACAAGCCCGGCGTGACGAACCTCATCGAGATTCTCGCGGCGGTGCGCGGCGCGGCGCCGTCGTCCGTTGAGGCGGAGTTGGCCGACGCCCGTGGCTACGGGGATCTGAAGGCGGCGGTGGGGGACGCCGTCGTCGACGAGCTGGCCCCCCTGCAGGATCGCTACCGGCAGCTGCGCGCGCAGGAGCAGGCGCTCGAGGACGTGCTGGCCGCGGGCGCCGACAAGGCTCGCGCGATCGCGGCGGCGACGCTTGCCGACGTGCGAGAGGCGATGGGGGTCGGGCCGCCGCAGCAGCCGCCCAGCGGGTAAGACGAGCAGGATGCCCGATCTCATCCTCGGCCCGCTGCTGCGCTACGTCTCCGACACCGAGGCGACCGTCTGGGTGGAGACCGACGAGCCCTGCACGGTCAC
>DASYVZ010000460.1:0-2332 GCA_035936515.1 Solirubrobacteraceae bacterium
GCGCATGCTGACGGTCCGCCCGCCGCCCGGCACGCGGCCGGCGAAGCTCACGCGGCCGCCACATGCGGCGCGCACGCGCGAGCCGGGCGCAGCAGCGAGATCGACGCCTCGATGCTGGCCGGCCGCATAACGATCCGCGCCGACCGAGAAGGGCCGGACCACCGAGCCGTCGACCGGCCGGATCCACTCGCGCGCGATCGCCGCGGTCGTCATGGCGGCGAAGCTCGCCGGTAGCACCGGGACGGCGATGATGAGCAGCCAGCGCACGCTCGCGACGCTACGCCGCAGCAGCGCCGACGCGACCGGTTGCGCGTGTGTTGACGCAAAGCAGCGCGTGTCCGTTGACAGCACGCGGTGCCTGCGCAACGCGGGCCGCGCCAACCGGCCGGCTAGATCTCCGTGACGATCTCCTCGTACGGACGGCGGTTCGCGCGCCGCACCCACTCCTCGGCCTGCAGCGACTGCGGATCGCGGCGCGGCTTCGCCGGATAGCCGAACGTCAGCACGGTCGCCACCTGCTCGTCCTCCCCATGCCCGAGCGCCTCGCGCAGCCGGTCGGCCTCGGCGATCCCGTTCGGGCAGGAGCCGATCCCGTCGTTGGACGCCGCGAGCATCATGTTCTGCGCCGCGCGCCCGGCATCGAACGCCGTCGGCCCCTTCGGGCCCACGACGATCGCCACCACGAGCGCCGAGCCGCGCACGTTGTCGGCGGCGTAGACGCAGGAGGCCACCGCCTCGCGGACGCCCTCGGTGCGGACGACCACGAAGCGCCGCGCCTGGCGGTTCTTCGATGATCCCGCAAGACGCCCGGCCTCGAGAATCCGCCGCTCGGCCGCCGGCTCGATCGTGCGCGGCGCGTAGTCGCGCACCTCGCGCTTGCTCACGACGGCCAGGTAGACGTCCACCCGCCGCAGACTACGGCGCGCGCCCGCCGACCGCATGCGGGCCGCGCGCGGCAACCGCTCGCGGCTACACCCGCCATGCAGCGGCGCGGCGGGGTCCTCGTAGGAGATCCAGACCGACGCGACCGCCAAGCTCTTGTGCGCCAGGGCCAGCGCACCCGCTCGACGTTCGTCGAGAACGGCGCCCGGTAGAGCCGGATCACGCCGGCTCGTCCTGCGTCAGGGCGCGGTACAGGGCGTTGGCCTTCACCCCCGTGAGCGACGCGACGACGGTGCTCGCCGCGCGCGGCTTCGCACCGGCCTCGACGAGCTTGCGCAGCGCGGCCAGTGCCGGCCCGAGCTCCGGCTCGCTGAGCGTGGCCCCGCCGATCACGAGCACGACCTCGCCACGCGGCGGCTCGGCGGCGTAGCGCTCGGCGAGCTCACCAGCGCTGCCCCGCACGATCTCCTCGTGGAGCTTCGTCAGCTCGCGGCACACGACGACCGGGCGCTGCGGGTCGGCCGACGCGAGCACCGCGAGCGAAGCTGCGACGCGGTTCGGCGACTCGAAGGCGACGATCGTCTCCGGCGCGCGCAGCAGCGTCCCGAGCTCGCTGCGCTTGCGCGGCAGGTAGCCCACGAAGCGCCAGGTGTCCGACGGCAGCGCGCTCGCCACCAGGGCAGACACCGCGGCGCTCGGACCCGGCAGCACCTCGACGGCGAGCCCGGCCGCGACGCACGCCCGGACGAGCACGAAGCCCGGATCGCTCACCAGGGGAGTGCCCGCATCCGAGACGAGCGCGACGACGTCGCCCTGCTGCATCCGCGCGACGAGCTGCGTCGCGCGCGGGAGCTCGTTGTGCTCGTGGTAGCTGACGAGCTTCGCCGACACGCCGTAGCGCTCGAGCAGGACGCGCGTGCGGCGCGTGTCCTCGCAGGCGACGACGTCGGCCTCGCGCAGTGCGCTCAGGACGCGCAGCGTGACGTCCTCGAGGTTGCCGATCGGCGTCGGACAGACGATCAGGCGCCCGCAGGCGGTCGTGCTCATGAGCAGATCACAGCACGTCGGCCGGCTTCGGCTACACGCGGGTGCCGAGCCCGTCGAACGCGAGCGCGGCCGCGCCGAGCATGCCGGACTCCGCGCCGAACCGTGCGGGCACGATCCGCACGTGCTCCCGCGAGGGCGACAGGGCGCGCTCGGAGACGACCGCCCGCGCCGGGTCGAGCAGCAGCTCGCCCGCAGCGATCACGCCGCCGCCGATGACGACGACGTCCGGGTTGAGCATGTTCACGAGGTTCGCCACGCCGACCCCGAGCCAGCGCCCGATCGCCGCCAGCGCCTCGATCGCGGCCTCGTCGCCGCCGTGCGCGAGGTCCGTCACGAGCGGCCCGGAGATCTCGCGGCCCGCGGCGAGCGCGCGGCCGAGCTCGGAGTCCGGGCGCCCCTCGGC
>DASYVZ010000461.1:0-1817 GCA_035936515.1 Solirubrobacteraceae bacterium
CGGCGTCGAGCGCACCGGCGAGATCCAACCGGGCGAGAGCGACAGCATCACGGTCGATCTTCCGGAGGGGACCCACCGGCTCTTCGACCCGCTGCGCGACTACCAGGACCGCGGCATGACCGCGCGGATCGTCGCGACCGAGGGCGACGAAACCGTGACGGAGCGGACCGTCGAGCGCACCGTGATCGAGGAGGACGAGCCCGACGTCGACGTGCCCGAGGTGCAGGAGCCGGAGGTGCAGGAGCCCCAGGTCCAGCCCCCGCCGCCCCCGCCGCCGCCCCCGCCGCCACCACCACCGGCGACCGTGACGCAGGTCGTACCGGCCCCGGAGGAGTCCACGCCCTGACGAACCGCGACGATCGCGCATCGCCCCTGAACGGCGCTGCGCGGTCGCGGCCGTCGCGCGCCGTCAGGCGTCGGTGAGCAGCTCGCCGTGCCACCCGGCGTATGCGACGAGCTCGTCGCGCGCCAGCAGCGGGATCGCGTGGACGGCGGCGGCATCGCGCGCGCGCTTGAGCGGTCGTGCGAAGTCCAGCGGGTTATACGCGTCGAGCAGCGCGATCGGGCGGGCGAACTGCGCGCGAAAGCCGGTCTCGCACTCGACGATCCGTCCCCAGGCGACGATCGCGCCCCAGACGGCTTCCCGCGCCGGCAGGTCGGGCTCCTCGGGCAGCTCGTAGTACGCGGAGAGCCCGCAGTTGCAGTTCGGAAACGGCGCATCGTGCCCCCGCAGGGCCCAGCACTTGGCTACGGCGACGCGATCGTCGGTCGCCGGCCAGGGCATCGGCTTGACGCGCGGCGCGATCATCGTGCGGGCAGGCGTCGGAACGAACCGGCCGGCAACGAAGATGCCCGAGTACAGCCCGGCCCGCCGCACGCCCCAGCGGCGAAAGCCGACGAGCGGCCACTCGACCGGCTCGACGTTCATGTCACCGCCGGCGGTGGCTTGGGTGCGGGCGGCAGGGGCTCGGGTGGCGGTGCGGTCACCGGCGCCGGGCGCTGCGTGATTCGTATGGGCTTTCCGATGTCCGCCATGGGCCGGGATGGGATGCTACGCGAGTGAGCGACGCACCAGATCTCCCACCCGAGCCCGAGCCCGAGCCCGAGGCCGAGCGCGGCGACGTGCGCGACGACGTCACGAAGGAGCTCGCGCGGCTGTTCCCCGAGGACCGCATGATGCGGATCGTCGAGCGCCTCGGCATCGACAACGAGGAGGACGCCCAGTTCCTCGTCGACCTCATCAGCGCGACGTTCACCCGTGGCATCGAGTTCGGAGCCGTCGAGGTGACGGCGCAGCAGATCGAGCTCGGTCAGGACATCGCGCCGACGAAGATCGAGATCGCGCACGTCGACCTGCCGTAATGACGCTGTGAGCGCCCTCGATGAGGTCGCGGGGCCGTGAGAACGTGGTTGCGCGTGCATCGTCGGTCGCAGTGGGTGGTTACCCAGACAACTAGGGCTTCGGCTCGTCGTCCGTCGTCCGCCGTTGCGCAACGGGCGGGCTTGAAGGCCGCTCGTCCGCGTCGTCGGCGCGCTCGCGCATGAACCCGAGCGTGGCGGCCGCGACGGCGACCGCCGGCGCGGCGACCATCGCCCCGATGATGCCGGCCGTCACACCGCCGGCGCTCACCCCGAGCAGGATCGCGATCGGGTGGGCGTGGACCGCGCGCCCGACGACGCCGATGATGACGAGCGCCAGCCCGATCAGCACCGCGTCGAACAGGGCGACGATCGTCTGCCCGCGCAGGAACCCGCCGAGCGCCCTCCAGCAGCGCGCGCCCAGGTCCTCGACGTCGCCACGGCGCGACGACGGCGCG
>DASYVZ010000462.1:0-3472 GCA_035936515.1 Solirubrobacteraceae bacterium
CGCCGGGTGCGCCAAGTTCCACTCCGGGTGCACCAGGTTCCACTCCGGGTGCACCAGGTTCCGCTCCGGGTGCACCAGGTTCCACTCCGGCCGGCGCGGCTGCGTCCGGGACCGCCCGCCTGTCGGGTCCGCGCCGCCCGGTCAGTCGTCCGTTCACGGTGACCGTGACGGGACGCGCGATCCAGAGCGTGGTCTTCTACATCGATGGTCGGCGCGTCAAGACCGTGCGCGCCAAGTCAGGCCGCACGAAGTTCAAGCTGAGAATCGACCCGCGCAAGCAGAGCCGCCGCGTGCACCGCGTGACGGCGCGGGTCAGGTTTAGCTCGGCGAGCCAGACTCCGAGCAGGGTGCTGCGCTTGACGTACCGCCGCTCGCCCGCCACCCCGCGGCCGCCACGATTCACCGGGTGAGCGAATGCGCGCTTTCGGCGCTTGTGTCGCGACGGCTTGCGCGGTAACGGTCGCCTGCGCAGCGGCGCCCGCAGCGGGCGCCATGTCGCCCGCCGAGGATCAGCGGGCAGTGCGGCCGCTCGGCGTCCGCTCACCGCTCGGCAATGAGCGGCTGTCTGACGAGCGGCGCCTGACGCGCTACGCCGGTGCCGTCGCCCGTGCAGCCGTGTACCGCCTGCCCGGCAGACGGGCGCCGAAGGTCGGTCGCCTTCGCTACCTGACCGAGGACGGATCGTTTGAGGTCTACCCGATACTGGCGAGCCGCGTCGACGCCAACCGGCGCGTGTGGCTGCAGATCCGCCTGCCGAGGCGCCCCAACGGCCAAACCGGCTGGGTGCGGCGCGAAGACCTCGGCCCGATGCAGGCGGTGCGCACGATGCTCCGCGTCAACCGGACGACGCTGCGCGCGACGCTGTACCGCGACGGACGCCGCGTCTGGTCATCGCCGATCGGCATCGGCGCAGCCGCGACGCCGACGCCTGCGGGAGCCTTCTGGATCCGCAGTCGCCTGCGCGGGCTGAGCGGCGGCGGGGTGTACGGGCCGTACGCGTTCGGGACTGCCGCCTACTCGGTGCTAAGCGAATGGCCCGGCGGCGGCGTGATCGGCATCCACGGCACCGATCAGCCACAGCTCATCCCCGGTCGACCCTCGCACGGCTGCATCCGGGTACCCAACCGCGCCATCACACGCCTGTGGGCGCTGATGCCCGTCGGCACACCGGTGGCGATCGTCTGATCTCCGACGCCCGGGGTCAGCGGCCACGTTCTGGCCGCGACGCGTCCCCAGCGCGGGTCTGGCGGCTGGCGGCGACGCGGCTGTGCATGATGGACACGAAGGCTGCGCATGTGCGGCGATTTACGCCAGTTACTTCTCCATAAGCGACAGAAGCTCATGTATCGGCCGCGGCGTGCCGATACTCGGTACTGTGCTCGCGGAGTATGCGCGCTGATGGCTCGCGTGTTGACCGAACGCTTCGCGCCACGTGAGTTCCCGAATTTCATCGCGACGATCATCGTCCCCCACACAGGAGGCTGCATCTCCATGGCCGACTGCTCCGTCGCAAATCCGCTCGTCGTGCGGCTGTAGTGCCGACCGGCATCAGCTGCCGCAGGCGCGTGGTGGCACGGTTGGGTAAAGCTCACCTGATGGACAACCGGGGCCAACGCCCGGGGCTTCATCCCGCGCGCGCGGGCGCCTGGCAAGTTCCCGCCGTGGCGTGCCCGTGCCTTTCGCGATGAGTCGGCGCGGCGGGCTTCACCGATTGCTGCGAGCCGTCTTCGCGCGTGGGGGGCCGAGGCGGCGGCTGGCCGTCGTGCTCCTGGTGGCGTTGTTCGCCGCCGTCTATCTGCTGGGCGATTCGGCTCCGGCCATCTTCGTCGTCCCGATCGTCTTGGCGGCGATCGAATTTGGCGTGGTGGGCGGCCTGGCCGCTGCGCTGCTGGCCTTGGCGCTCGTGCTTGCCTGGGATCTGTCGACACCACAGGCGGACCTCGACGCGTTTGAGTATCTGTCGCGAGCGGTCGCGTACGGGCTGCTCGGCGGGCTGCTGGGGCGCTTTGTCACCGTGCGCAGGCGCCTGGAGGCCAAGGTCTCCCGCTCAGAGCAGCTGTCGCTTGATCTGATGGCCACGGCCGGCTTCGACGGCTACTTCACGCGGCTCAACGACTCCTGGGAGCGCACGCTTGGCTGGAGCCGCGAGGAGCTGCGTTCGCGGCCGCTGATCGAGTTCGTGCATCCCGACGACCGCGAACGCACGCTGGCCGAGGTGGCCAGCGTGACCGCAGGCCACGACACCGTCTCATTTCGCAATCGCTACCGCGCCCGCGATGGCTCCTACCGCTGGCTTGAATGGAACGCGTGCGTCGACACCGAGCAGGCGATCATCCACGCCAACGCGCGCGACATCACCGTCCTGCAGCGCGCCGAGGAGACGATCCGCCATCACGGCGAGCAGCTCGAGCGCACCGTCGGCGAACGCACGAGTGAGCTGGAGCAGTCACGTCGCGAAACGCTGCGACGACTGGCGCTCGCGGCGGAATACCGCGACGACGAGACGCACAACCACACCGAACGCGTCGGTCATACGAGCATGCTCATCGCGCGCGAGCTCGGATTGTGCGAAGAAACGGTCCAGACGATCTGCGACGCCGTCCCGCTGCACGACGTCGGCAAGCTGGGGATCTCGGACACGATCCTGCTCAAACCCGGCCCGCTGACGGCGGCGGAGTACACCACCATGCAAAAACACACGCTGATCGGCGCAGCCATCCTCGCCGACAGCAGCTCGGCGGTGTTGCAGATGGCCGCACAGATCGCGCTGAGCCACCACGAGCGCTGGAACGGCTCGGGATATCCGCACGGCGTCGCGGGCGAGGACATCCCGATCGCGGCACGCATCACCGCGATCGCGGACACCTTCGACGCCATCACCCACAAGCGCCCATACAAGGAAGCCAGAAGCAGCGACCACGCGCTCACCGAGATCCTCGAGGGCAGCGGCACGCTCTTTGACCCCGCCGCCGTCAACGCCTTCCTCACGCTCGACCACACCCAGCTCGTACACCACGCATACACATAACCAACAGGTCCCCGGCCAGCTCTCGACGACGGCGACCACGCGTCCCCGGCGGCCGCGGCGGCCCCAACTACAGAGCCGATGGCGCAGGACTGGCGTTCCCCCGTTTCGTGGGCAGGGCTTGAATTGCGTCGTGTGCTGCTGTTGGGGCACTGAAGTGACTTCTGGTCGCTGGATGCGAGTTGCGAAGCGGCGTCGATCAGTCTGCTCGGGCTCAGCGTTCTGTTCTCGTACTCGACGGGGGATCGTTGCCCGAGCGTGCTGTGGCGGCGCTGGCGGTTGTAGAAGACTTCGATGTAGTCAAACACTTCGCTGCGCAGCTCAGCCTTCGACGCAGTCGCCTCTTGAGCGCATCGAGTGGGCGCTGCCGGCGCCACGGGCTTGCTGGCCGAGCGCCAGCGATACGAACTGGCTGCCCTGAGCGGCGCGATAGATCAGCGCGGGTCG
>DASYVZ010000463.1:0-5771 GCA_035936515.1 Solirubrobacteraceae bacterium
CGGCGGTGGCGTGGCCGCCAACGGCCCGCTGCGCGAGCGGCTGGCGGCGCTCGGGGCGACCGTCGGCATCCCGCCGCGCGAGCTGTGCACCGACAACGCCGCGATGATCGCCTCCGCGGCACGCTACGTGCCGGCGCAGCCCTTCCCCGACTACCTCGCGCTGGACGCGTACGCCTCGGGCGAGCGCGCGCTGGCGTAGCCGGGGCCGGGTTGAGCGACGGCGGCGTGAGCGACGGGCTGGTCCTGCTGGGCCGGCCCGGCTGCCATCTCTGCGACGACGCGCGAGCCGTTCTGGAGCGGGTCGGCGTGGCGTTCGCCGAGGTCGACATCACGACCGACGACGCGCTGCACGCCATGTATCTCGAGCGCATCCCGGTGGTCGTGCTCGACGGCGTGGAGCGCTTTGAGCTGTTCGTGGATGAAGCCGCGCTGCGCCGTCTTGTGGGTAAAGTGAGCCGTCGATGACGACCGGCGAGCGCGTTCCCACGGCGGTTGACTCGGCTCCGCGCGACGGCGCGGTGGGAAGCGGGCAGCGGCTCTCGCTCGGCGTCGCGGCGCGCCTGTCGCGCTACCTGCAGGTCCTCACGCAGGCCAAGAAGATGGGCAAGGAGACGATCTCCTCGCGCGAGCTCAGCGACTACACGCACGTCAACCCGACGCAGATCCGGCGCGACTTCTCTGGCTTTGGGAAGTTCGGCAAGCGCGGCGTCGGATACAACGTCGACGCGCTCGTGTCGCAGATCCGCAAGATCCTGCGGACCTCCGGGCAGCACAACATCGCGCTCTTCGGCGCCGGCCACCTCGGCCAGGCCATCGCCTCGTCGGACATCTTCGCCGACCACGGCTTCCGCGTCGTCGCGATCTTCGACACCGACAAGCGCAAGATCGGCCAGAAGGTCGGCCCGACGACCGTGCGCCACTCGTCGGAGCTGCGCTCGATGGTGGAGTTCGAGGACATCGTCGTCGGCGTCCTGGCGGTGCCGACGGTCGCCGCCCAATCGATCGCCGACGATCTCGTCGAAGCCGGCGTGAAGATCATCTTCAACTACTCCGAGGCGCTTCTACAGGTGCCGCCGGAGGTGACCGTCCACACCTCGTCGCCGGCGGTCGATCTGCTCTACGCGCTGTACTTCTACTTGACGTAGGAGCGCCGCCTCCCGGCGGCCTCCTGGCGGCCTCCTGGCGCAAGATACTGATATGCCCATCGACCTCGACAACACGGAGGAGATGTTCGCCACGTCGACGGACCTGACCGTGGGCCTGGAGGAGGAGTTTGCGGTCCTCGACGCCGCGACGCTGGACCTCGTCCCGCGCTTCGAGGAGCTGCGCGACACTGCTGCCGCACTCGATCCGGTGCTCCACGACGCGATCACCGGCGAGCTGATCTCCTCGGAGATCGAGATCGTCTCCGGTCGCGGCGAGGACCTGCACGACGCGATCGCCCACCAGCGCGACCGCCGCCGGCGGCTGTTCGCGCTCGCCGCCAACCGCGGCGTCGCGCTCGGCTCGACCGGCACGCATCCGTGGGCGGACTACCGCGAGCAGCGCAACATCGACACCGCGCACTACCGCCGCGTCGTCGAGGGCCTCGGCTACGTCGCCCGGCGCAACAACACGTTCTCGCTGCACGTCCACGTCGGCGTTCGCGGCGCCGATCGAGCCGTCGCGGTCTGCGATCGCCTGCGCCCGATCCTGCCGGCGCTGCTCGCGGTAAGCGCCAGCTCTCCGTTCCTCGAAGGCCAGGACACGCTGCTGCACTCCACGCGCAGCCAGATCTTCTCGAAGTCCTTTCCGCGCTGCGGCGTGCCGGACGCGTTTGGCGGCTGGCGCGCGTTTCGCGAGTACCTGGAGCTGCTGATCGCGACGCGCTCGATCGTCGAGTACACCCAGGTCTGGTGGTCGGTACGCCCGCACGCCTCCTTCGGCACGGTCGAGGTGCGCGTCTGCGACGCACAGATCACGGCCGCCGAGTCCGAGGGCCTGGCGGGGCTGATCGTCGCCTGCGTCGGTCAGGCGCTGCGCGACATCGACGACGGGATGCCGTTCGACGATCCGCCGCACCGGCTCATCGAGGAGAACATGTGGCGCGCGATCCGCTACGGCCTCGACGGCAACATGATCGACCTGCGGCGGGGTGTCGAGATCCCGGCGCGCGCCGCGATCGACGCTCTCTGGTCATGGACGGCCCCCGTTCGCGAGGAGGCGCGCATCGACGTGGCGCTGGAGGGGCCGACGGGGGCGCAGCGCCAGCGCGCGGCGCTGCTGGAGGGCCCCGACCTGCGCGAGGTCTACGCTGACACGGTGCGCGAGACCATGACGACCTATGCTCAGGAGGTTCCCGCATGACTGCGCGCCGTTGCTCGACCGAAGTTGCCGTTGAACCCGACGCAGGAGCTCGCTATGACCGCTGATCCCGGCGATCCCGGACGCGACGAGGCCGACCTCGGAGACCTCAGCGAGGAGGAGTTGCGGGCGGCATACGAGGCCGAGATCGCGCGCCTGCGCGTGGAGGACGTCCTCGTGCAGACCGTCGTCTCGCTGCTGAACCTCGCCGCGCGCAAGGCCGGCCTCACGGGGGCCGAGGAAGAGCCCGACTTCGAGCAGGTCCGCCAGGCGATCGACGCCACGACCGCCCTGCTGCCGCTCGTCGAGCCGACGCTCGGGCCGGACGCCAAGCAAATCCGCGACGCCCTGGCGCAGCTGCAGCTCGCGTACGCGCGCTCGGGTGCCACTCCGCCGCCGGACGCCCCGCGTCCGGGTGAGCCGCAGACACCGGGGGGCGGCGCCCGCGGTGGCAGCGGCCTGTGGGTTCCCGGGCAGTAGACGCGCGATCCGGCCCTCCGGTTAGTATCCGCGCGCGTTTTCTCCTAGTTGGGGGCCGTTGACACTCGCCACGCAGTGGGTTAGGTCCGCAGCACCAAAGATTTACGGAGGCAGTTTCCCTTGAGTGATTTCCTGCTGGACCACGGGGTCGTCGTCGCGCTGCTGTGCGGCGGCCTTGCAGTGCTCTACGGCGCACTGACCACTCGCTCGCTGCTGGCGCTTTCACCCGGCAACGAGCGCATGGTCGAGATCTCGAAGGCCGTCCAGGAAGGTGCCTCCGCGTACCTGCGTCGCCAGTACACGACGATCGCCATCGTCGGTGTTGTTCTGTTCTTCGTCCTGATCCCGTTGCAGAGCATCGCGGTCGCCGTCGGCTTCGCGCTGGGCGGCGTGCTGTCGGCAGCGGCCGGCTTCATCGGGATGAACGTCTCCGTGCGGGCGAATACCCGTGTCGCCGAGTCCGCCCGCGGGGGCATCCCGCCCGCGCTGAACGCTGCCTTCCGCGGCGGCGCGATCACCGGCATGCTCGTCGTCGGCCTCGCGCTGCTCGGAGTCGCCGGCTACTACGGCCTGTTGACGACGGTCTTCGACCAGACGCAGAGGGAGGCCATCCTGGCCCTCATCGGCCTCGGCTTCGGCGGCTCGCTGATCTCCGTCTTCGCCCGGCTCGGTGGCGGCATCTTCACGAAGGGCGCCGACGTCGGCGCCGACCTCGTCGGCAAGGTCGAGGCCGGCATCCCCGAGGACGACCCGCGCAACCCGGCCGTCATCGCCGACAACGTCGGCGACAACGTCGGCGACTGCGCCGGCATGGCGGCCGACCTCTTCGAGACCTACGCCGTCACCGCCGTCGCCGTCATGCTGCTCGGCGTACTGACCTTCGCCGGCGACAACGCGACGCAGGTCGCGCTGTACCCGCTCGTGCTCGGCGGCGTGGCGATCATCGCGTCGATCCTGGGGACATTCGCGGTCAGGTCGGCGGCCGGCAACGTCGAGCGCGCGCTCTACCAGGGCCTGATCGCCTCGGGCCTCATCGCCGCGATCGCGTTCTACCCCGTCACGCAGTGGATGATGGAGGGTCTGGCCACGGCCACGGCTGACGTCACCGTCTTCGCGCCATCCGCCGGCGACCTGTACCTCTGCTCGCTGATCGGCCTCGCCGTCACCGCGCTGCTGTTCCTGATCACCGACTACTACACGTCGACGCGCTTCGGGCCTGTCAAGAAGACCGCGTCTGCATCACAGACCGGTCATGCGACGAACATCATCTCCGGCCTCGCACAGGGCATGCAGGCGACGGCGCTGCCGGCGATCGTCCTCGCGCTCGGCATCTACGGCGCCTATGAGCTCGCCGGCATCTACGGGATCGGCATCGCGGTCATGGCGCAGCTCAGCCTCACCGGGCTGATCGTCGCGCTCGACGCCTTCGGCCCGATCACCGACAACGCAGGCGGCATCGCCGAGATGGCGGATATGCCCGAGGACGTACGCAGCGTCACCGATCCGCTCGACGCGGTGGGCAACACGACGAAGGCGGTCACGAAGGGCTACGCGATCGGTTCCGCCGCACTGGCCGCGCTCGTGCTCTTCGCCGCCTTCCAGATCGAGCTCGACGAGGAGCTTGTAGCGAACGGCAAGGAGCCCGTCGAGTTCCTCATCAACGCCCCCGAGGTGCTCATCGGCCTGCTGATCGGCGGCATGATGGTCTACCTGTTCGCCGCGCTGTCGATGGAGGCCGTCGGGCGGGCCGGCGGTGCCGTCGTTGAAGAGGTGCGCCGCCAGTTCAAGGAGCACCCGGGCATCATGGACAACACCGAGAAGCCCGACTACGCGCGCTGCGTCGACATCGTCACGAAGACCGCGCAGCGCGAGATGATCATTCCGTCGCTGATCCCGATCGTCTTCACGCTGATCATCGGACTGCTCAGCATCCAGGCCCTCGGTGGATTGCTGATCGGCGTGATCGTCGTCGGCCTCTTCGTCGCCGTCTCGATGACCGCCGGCGGCGGCGCCTGGGACAACGCGAAGAAGCTCATCGAGGAGGGCGAGTTCGGCGGCAAGGGCACGCTCGCCCACGAGGCCTCGATCACCGGCGACACCGTCGGCGATCCCTACAAGGACACCTCCGGCCCCGCGATCAACCCGATGATCAAGGTCGCGAACATCGTGGCCATCCTCATCATCCCGTTGGTCGCGTAGCCGCGCGGGGGCGTGGTGCTGGGGCGCGCCCGGCACCACGCGACTACAGTCCTCGCCCGTGAGCTTTCTCGAGGACCATCTGGGTGAGGGGATCTGGCGCGCCGATCCGCCGTTCTCGTCGGTGACGTTCACGGTCCGCCATCTCGGCGCGCGTAACTACCGCGCGGGGTTTCGCGAGATCGACGCAACGCTCGATGCGTCGGCGGGAACGGTGACGGCGACCGTGCCGGTGGCTTCCCTGGACGTCAACAACCCGATCATCCGCGAGCGGATGCTGTCGCCGGAGTTCCTCGACGCAGCGTGCTTTCCGCACGTCCGCTGGGTCGCGTCGGAGTTCGAGGGCGACGAGCGCTGCGCGATCTCCGCCAGCGGTGAGCTGTCGATCCACGGCCGCACGCAGACCGTCACCGCGACGGGCACGATCGGGCTGCCGGGGCCCGGGCTGCTGAGCCCCGAGAACCGCGTCGGCATCGAGCTGTCGTCGGTCGTCGACCGGCGCGACTTCGGCCTCGACTGGCAGGAGGCGCTGCCCGGCGGCGGCGACACGCTCGGCTGCGACGTCACGCTGGAGGCGCTGGTCGAGTTCGTCGAGCAGGTGGCGTAGTGCTGCGCTGGCCGGCCGCAGCGATCGCCGCCGCGCTGCTCGTCGGCTGCGGCGGCGACGAGGAGCGCACCGACCGCACGACCGGCGACGCCTCCCCGACCGCCACGCAGACCGCCCCCGCCCCCGCCACCACGCAGACGAGCAC
>DASYVZ010000464.1:0-13268 GCA_035936515.1 Solirubrobacteraceae bacterium
ATGCGGTCCCGCAACATCGAGCAGATCAAGCTGCTCGTCAAGCCGTTGACGTCCACCCGCACCGGAAACCACGTTGGGCGCCTACGCAGCAAGGTCTTCTCCGTGCGCTATTACCGGTCGCAGAGGTAGCGACAGGCGCAGCTCCTCCAAGCCCGCCCGGTCGGCGCGCCCTGCGATCTCGACGTCGTCGCCTACCGGGGACATGGGCGGAAGCGGAACGGGGTCCGTCAGCGGGGCGCGCCTCGCCTCCCACAGCCGAAGCCTCTACGAGACCCGGGACACCTCCCTCGCACGGATCTGAGCCGGTCTTGACCCGGCTGGCGCAGCGCAGCAACACTTTGGCGAGTGCGGCGAGCGCGGTCGCCGACTGCTCTGCTCGTCGCAAGCGGCGGCGGCAAGGTCCGTGCCACGCGTCGCTCGAGCAGCCGAACGCAGCTATAGGCTGCCGTGATGGCCGGCGAGTTGATCGTCGTGCCCTACGTCTTGGGGCGCGAGGGGATCGGCATGGGAGCGGGACCGCTCGGACTTCAGGCGGACGCCGCTGTGGTCCTGAAGGCGGTACGCGTCGAGCGGATCGCCTTGAGCGCGCCGTTCACCAATGAGATCGGCGCGTGCTTCGACCTGAACCGCCAAATGGCGCACGCCGTCGCCGGTGAGCGGGAGCGAGGCGCGCTGCCAGTCGTGATGGCGGGTAACTGTCACACCCAGCAGGCGGTGGTCGCCGGACTGGGCGCCGGGGACCTCGCACTCGTCTGGTTCGACTGCCATGCCGACTTCCATACGCCCGAGACGACGGAGAGCGGATTCTTCGACGGCACCGCACTGTCGATGACGGTCGGAGACTGCTGGACGGCGCTGTCCGCGACGGTGACGTTCTCGACCCTGCCTTCGGGCAGGCGAACCAGTACGCGGTTTCCGGAGGGCTGAGTACGGATGACCTCTGTGAGGCTGTCCGGACCGTCGCCGCGCATTCGCAGCTCGCCGCCGTCACCCTTTCCGGCTACGACCCGGCGCTCGATCGCACCGGCGATGCCCGCCGCGCCGCACTCGCCACGCTTGGACTCGTCGCGCGAGCACGTGGCGTGGGGTGCGGCCGGCAAACCGAACGGAAAACGGGGACGCCACGGCGGATCCCGCTGCCCGAACTCGGTCCTACCCGACGACTCACGTGCCGATCGGCTGCGTGGCGGTCAGCGATCCCGCACAGCTTTTGGCGCCAAACGACCGTGACGCCATCTGGGCGATCCAGCGGGACCTGGACTTCCCCCAGACCGTCTACGGAGTACCGCAGGGAACCGGCCCCGACGTGCTGATGCGCCGCCAGTCGGCCTGGTTTGCCGCCCATCGAAACGACCGCGAGGTCGGCGGCAGTGACAGTCAGCGATGAGTGGCGCTCAGGCGGTGCTCGCAGTAGCGGCAGTCGTGCTGGCGGGACTCGTGCAGGGACTGACCGGTTTCGGGTTTGCGCTGCTCGCCGCGCCGGTGCTGATCGCGCTGCTCGCCGGGCGGCGCGCTTCCCGTTTCAGGCGGCAGGATCGAAAGTTGACAGTGCGGGCAGCGCCGAGCAGGCGGAAGTCTTGGGTCTGCGACCTCGCGGGGCTGGCGGGGGATCGCCGGCGGCGGTTTCGGCAGAGCCCGCCGTTGCCTGCTTCGCGCCCGCGCATCGCCAGCTACGTCCCCCTCCCGTTCCACGGGACGTCTCGGCCTCAAAAGCCGAACCTTGAGCGGGACTGCTCAACCGAGAGTGTCGGATGCGCGAAGCCCGACGCTGTCGATCCGGGATCGGAGTGACGCTCCGGCTGGCTCTCGCGGTGGCTTGAGGAGTCGACAGCGCCCGCAGGGCAGTCACTCGCGCGCGTCTTCTCCCGCGAGCGCTGACAGCCCCAGCACGATGAACGCCGTCAGCAGCGCGACGCCGATCGCGTGCGGCCAGGCGCCCTCGCCGATCACGAGGAAGGCCGCGCCGACGGCGAAGCACGCGCCCGCGAGGCGGGTGGCCGTGAGCGTCGCGGTCAAGCCGCTGCTCGGGCCCGCGAGCGATGGTTCGCGCGCGATCGCCGGCTCCGCGCTGAAGCTGCCGCGCAGCACGAGCCGGAACAGCAGCGCCAGCGAGGGAAACAGGACCAGGCCGCCGGCGACGATGGAGATGACGAGCAGCACCATCACGTTGTCGGGCGCGGCCGCCTCGCGCACGGTCAGCCCGGGCAGCAGGACGGGGTTCTGCGCGAGCGCCCAGCCGCCGACGACAGCCGCGACGGCGAGCGCCGCACTGATGCGCGCCGCGCCGAGCCGACGGCGGGCGACGAGCGCGAGCGTCGCCGCTCCGGCAAGCAGCGACAGCCCGACGCTCAGCACCGCCGGCGTGTCGACGAGGCGATCGAAGATCCAGCGCGCGTCGGAGCGCACGACGATCGCGCCCGCGACTGCCGCCACGCCGGCCAGCGCCCCGGTGACGAGCGCGCGCGCGCGAAATGCCTCGACCAGCTCCTCGTCGCCCTCGCGCCGCGCGTCGGCGGCGAGGTAGACCGCGGCGAGGTGCGCGCTCGACAACAGCGCGAGCACGCCGGCCATCAGCGACGTCGGGTTCAGCCAGCTCGAGTACAGGTCGCCGGTCGCGTTGCCGACCGGCACGCGCTGCGAGGCGATCGCACCCGCCGCGGCCGCGAGCGCAAACGGCGCCAGCAGCGAGCCGACGGCGGTCAGCGTGTCGATCGCGCGCACCTCGGCCGCTCCCGAGCTCGCCGATCGCAGCGCGTACGCCACGCCGCGCAGGATGATCCCCAGGCCGGCCGCGGTCAGCGCCACGGCGAGCGTCGACGCGATCGACGCGAACGCGATCGGGTAGCCGGTCCAGACCACGACGAGCACGAAGATCAGCCAGACGTGGTTGGCCTCCCAGACCGGCGCCATCGCGTGATGGGCGTGCTCGCGGATGCGCGTGCCGCGCTCGCCGCGTCCGGACAGCAGCTGCCAGATCCCCGCGCCGAAGTCGGCCCCCGCGAGAACCGCGTAGAGCACGACGCCCTGCAGGGCGAAGAGCAGCGGCAGCTCGTAGAGCTCGAGGCCGAGCATCTCAGGGCTCTGTCTCGCTGCGTGCGGGGACAACCACTAGACCGCCGCCGTCCTGTGCTCGGGTTCGGGCTCGGCGTCCGCCGCCATCGGGGCCTTCGCCAGGCGCCGCAGGATCCAAGCGATGGCGACGATCAGGCCGGCGTAGAAGGTCGCCAGCGTCGCGTAACCGAGCGGGATCCCGTCCGCCGCCGTGACCGCCTCGTTCGTGCGCATGACCTTGTAGACGACCCATGGCTGGCGGCCGACCTCGGTCGTCACCCAGCCGCTGATCAGCGCGACCACGGACGCCGGGCCCGCGAGCACGAGCAGCCGGTAGAACCACTTGCCCGACGGCATGCGCTTCTTGCGCACGCGAATGAACAGGTACCACGCGCTCAGCGCGGCGAGGAACGTGCCGATCGAGACCATCAGCTGAAACGCGACCCGCACGACGTTGACCGGGGGCCGGTCCGCCGCGGGCACCGCGTCGAGCCCCTCGACCTCCGCCTCGGGGTCGTGGAAGGCCAGCAGCGACAACCCCTTCGGGATCGCGATGCCGCCCTTGACCTCGCCGTCCTGATACCACCCGCCGAGGTGCAGCGCCGCGCCGCGCTCGGTGCGGCCGACGCCCTCCAGCGCGGCGAGCTTCGTCGGCTGCGACTTCGCCACCTCGCGCGCGGCCCAGTCGCCGACGACGACCTGCGCCGGCGCGGCCAGCGCGGCCACCGTCAGTGGGATCGTCAACGCGATGCGCTCGTAGCGACCCCAGCGCCCGCGCAGGCGCCCGACGGCGTAGGCGGCGGCGACGAGAAAGCCGGTGACGATGAAGCCGGCGAGGTACATGTGCACGAGCTCGTAGGCGAGGTGGCTGTTGCCGAACAGCGCCTCGATCGGATCGACGTCCGTCACGACGCCGTCGCGCATCTTGAACCCGCCGGGGTCGTTCATCCACGCGTTCACGGCCAGCACGAACAGCGAGCCCGTAAGCCCCGCCAGCACGATCGGGATGCCGCAGGCGAAGTGCGCGCGCGGCGACAGCCGGTTCCAGCCATAGACGTAGATCCCGATGAAGATCGCCTCGACGAAGAACGAGAATCCCTCGAGTGCGAAACCAAGCCCGAAGACCGCACCGAACGTTCCCATGAAGTTCGGCCACAGCAATCCCATCTCGAAGCTCAAGATCGTGCCCGTCACGACCCCGCACGCGAACAGCGCGACCATGACCTTCGTCCAGCGCATCGCCAGCACGCGGTAGATCTCGTCTCCCGTGCGCATCCACAGCCACTCGGCGCGCAGCACCATCGCCGGGAACGCGATCCCGAAGCACACGAGCGGGATATGAACGGCGAACGACAGCGCCTGCATCTGACGCGCTTCGAGCAGATACGCCTGCTCGACGGGGCCGAGGGCCGCGATCATGCGCCAAGCTTCCTCCTCCGGCCGCCCGATCACAATGTGGCGGCCGCCTCCGCGGCCGCGACCGATACGTCGCCTCGTGCGAGGCTTGCTGATGCTCGTAGGGTGCTGTCCTGCGGGCCGGTGCCACTGAACGCCGGCACAGGCCAGCGCGAACCTCGATCAACCCAATGGAGAGTGCACCCTTGACCCCGAGCGACCCCGGCAGAGAAGGCACCGACGCCCCCACCCGAAACCTCGCGCTCGAGCTCGTGCGCGTCACCGAGGCCGCCGCACTGGCCGCCGCGCGCTTCATCGGCATGGGCGACAAGGAGGCCGCCGACCAGGCCGCTGTCGACGCCATGCGACTCGTGCTCGGCACTGTGCCGATGGCCGGCGTCGTCGTCATCGGCGAGGGCGAGAAGGACGAGGCGCCGATGCTGTACAACGGCGAGCAGATCGGCGACGGCCAGCCGCCGGAGGTCGACATCGCCGTCGATCCGCTCGAGGGCACGACGCTGACCGCCCATGGGATGCCAAGCGCGCTGAGCGTCATCGCGATGGCCGAGCGCGGCTCGATGTTCGACCCAGGCCCGTGCTTGTACATGGAGAAGATCGCCGGCGCGCAGGACATCGCCGACCTGCTGGACCTCGATCGCCCGCTGCCCGAGACGCTGCGCCTCGTCGCCAAGCGCCGCGAGATGGACCTGCGCGACGTGACCGTCGTCATGCTCGACCGTCCGCGCCTGGAGGACGCGACGCGCCAGGTCCGCGAGGCGGGCGCGCGCGTGCGCCTGATCGCCGACGGCGACGTCGCCGCCGCCCTCTTGGCGGCGTCCGAGGACTCGCCCGTCGACCTGCTGTGGGGGATCGGAGGCACGCCGGAGGGCGTCATCGGCGCGGCCGCGCTGAAGAGCACCGGCGGCCAGCTCGTCGGGCGGCTGTGGCCACGCAACGACGAGGAGCGCGGCGCAGCGGTCGATGCAGGCTATGACCTCGAAAAGCAGCTGACCGTCGACGATCTCATCACCTCCGACGACTGCGGCTTCGCCGCCACCGGCGTCACCGACGGCGACATCCTCGAAGGCGTGCGCTACAAGAAGGCGCGCGGCGCGACCACGGAGTCGCTCGTCATGCGCTCACGCTCGGGCACGGTGCGGCGCATCCGCGCCACCCACGACCGCGAGAAGCTGTCGGCCGTCACCGGTCACCTCGACTTCTGAGCTGAACCCACGGCTGGCCAGGCGGGACCAAAGCGCAGTACCGCGCGACGATCGCGACGGTGCATCCACCGGACGGGCTGCCGGAGGGCCAGCTCTCGCATACCGCCGACGTTGCGGAGGGCGGTACTGGACGCTATCGCGGACACGACCACCCTACTCAACCGTCATCCGCGTGTCGCGCGTTCCCGCAACCGAACCGCAACCGGGACGCGGACTTTGACGGTCTTCGGGTCATTCCTGTTGATTCCGGGACGGACCCGGAACCCTGAGCGACCTTGATTGGACGACGATGGCGGCGCTACGCCGAGCGACGCGACTGAGCTCGTCGCGTAGCCCAACGTGCCTTGTGACGCCGCTGCTGCCGGCGGGCGGTGCTGCCGTTCATGGCTCGAGCAGCGCTCCGCGCGTACGAGGTGAGTTAGCCCGGTGTCGGCAGGGTGAGGCTTGCGGTGTCTGAGGTCCCGCTCGGGGGCGGCCTCGTCGGCTCGCGGACGCCGGCGTCCGGCTCGTCATCGTCGGGCCAGTGCGGCGCATCGGTCTTGCACCACAGCGCCTTGCTAAAGCCTGTGCGCGTGACGGCAACGGTTAGGCGTCGCCGACTACTGAGGGGGATCGTCACGACCACTTGTGGTCAAGGTTGCCGCGGGCGGGTCTGAGTGTCAACCGCGGCGAGCAGCGCCCTGGGGTGAGGTGCGCTGCGTGGGCGGACAGAGGCTGTCGGCGTAGGAGCAGAACACACAGCAGTCGCCTGGCTTGGGCCGAAGCCGCTCGCCGCAGCCGTGGCAGACGTAGAAGAACTGGCAGGCGTCGGTCGGCATCTGCTCTTGGGCCGCGTGGCCGCATGACGGGCACGTGATCGTCGCCGTTGTGCGAGCCGTCGAGGCCAAGGCGACTAGGTGGATGCTCGTTGACGTTTGGAGGCAGGCAGGACTGATCCATGTAGCCGGCGGCGCAAGTACCAGCGGAGCCGCTCTACGCCAGTGCGCTGACAGATGCGCTTTGGTGAGCACCCGCACGAGCGGCCCGTCGGATTGTGCAGGCGCTGAAGCAGCGACTGACGCCTTGGCATGGCAAGATCGTACGTGCTCGTGAGCGAGCGATCACTACTTCGGCTCGCGTGAGCGCAGGCGCCTCGTTGAGCTTGAGCGCCGCGCCCGTAGCGGTGGCTACCGGGACTGCCCGAGGGGAACGGCTATCGGGACGCGGACCTGGGTCGTCAACCCTCCACTGCTCCTGTGAGGCCAGCGCGGCAGCAATGGCCACGCGGTGGAAGTCTGGCGAGCGAGACCGTTCAGGGTAGGAGCAGCCTTGTGAGGCTGTCGGCGAGCCAGTGCTCAAATCGTTCGGGGCTCCACCCGCGCTCGCCGGTGAGGAATGCGTAGCTCTCGGGATTTGCGAGGGCGGCGTAGGTGTCTGCTGCGTCGCGCGGTGTGAGGCCGGAGCGGAGCGGTCCGTTGGCGAGCAGCATGTCGATGTACTGCGTCTGGCCGCGGTAGCGGCGCTCACGGATCGCGGTCGACCCACGCGGCAACGCGGTCGCCGTCTGGAAGGACGACACCGACTCGACCGTCAAGAGCGCGATACGCCCCGCCAGCGGGACCTGGACAGCACCGATGAACGTCTCCGGCAAGGGCGGGTCGGGCCCGCACATTGCAGTCGGCGCGCGTGGCGACGCCGTCGCCGTCTGGACGAGTTCCTCGCGGGTCATTACCTCCAAGCGCGTGATGTCCTCGACCGCGAGCTTGACGACGGGAGGTACGTGGCGGTCAGGCGTTCGAATCGCGACCGGCGAGCAGGCATCTGATGCGCAGGTCGCGATCGATCAGCGCGGCAACACCGCGGCGATCTGGCTTGAGGGCGAAGGTGCGACGGTGCGCGCAGCACTGCGCCCCGCGGGCCGGGGTTGGCAGACAGCCCACGACATCTCCCACTACCCGGCGGTATCAGAGGCATCCGGCGCGCAGGCGGCGATCGCCGTCGACGCACGCGGAAACGCGATCGCGGTCTGGGGGCGCGAACTGCCAAGCCCGGCGCCGCTCGAGCCAAACGACAACGTCGTACAGGCCGCCGTCCACGACCCGCCGTGAACCTACCCAGAGGCCGCTCGCTGAAGGGTCGCTAGCGGGGACTCGACGGGGCCGGGGGAGGGGTGGGTGTGGGATACCGACGTCGGCGCCGTTCCCACAGCCGAACCGCTACCGGAACGCCCGGGGGTCTGAGGTGGTGGAAGCCGGAGCACTTCGGGTTTGCTGAAGCTGTTCCGCCGACGGCCGGCTCTGCGGGACCCCCGCAGACGAACGCAAGCGGGACTGGGCGCTGCGGGGCAGCGGCAGCCAGCGTCTACGTGACTGGGAGAACGTCACCGCTGGTGGCTCGACGGTCGACTGTGACCTGCTGACGAGCCGCTGTTGTAGCGGGATTGTCGCGCGGTCGCAGCCGGTATCTTCGGCGGGATGATGACGCAGCTCACCGTCCGGCGCGTAGCGATCGTCGTCGGGGTTTTGGCGCTGCTGGGTGTTGGTCTCGCAAAGCTAGTGGGGGCATCCGGTGCCAGCGCGCCGTCGGGGGCTGCGCCTGTCGATCTATCTGCCGCTGGACAACATGCGCGTGACGGGCAGATCGTCGTCGATGCGCGCGGTACCGCGATCGCCGTATGGCTTCGCTCCAGCGCTAACGAAACCATCGTGCAGAGCGCGGTCCGTCCGGCGGGCGGCACCTGGCAGGCGCCGACCGACGTCTCCGCGGGGGGACAGCACGCGGCGAGCCCGCAGCTCGCCGTCGATGCCCGCGGCACGGCGGTCGCTGTGTGGGAGCGCCTCAGGGATGGCAACTACGTCGTGCAGGCCGCGGTGCGGCCCGCCGGCAGATCCTGGGGTGCGGTAGCCGACCTCTCCCGTCCGGGCCGCAAGTGCCGTCCCGGCGTCGGCTGCAAGAGCGTCGTCGCAAAGCGCGTGGTGCGGCCGCTGTTGCCGCGCCTGGCCGTCGATCGCCGCGGCAACGCCGCAACGATCTGGGAGCGCTTCCAAGGCCGCAGCTCGCGCGTGCAGGCAGCGATCCGGCCGGTCGGCGGCAGGTGGCGTGCTGCCGTCGACATCGTTCGGTTCGGCAGGGCCCGCTCGCAGGACTTCGCGGCGCCGCAGATCGCGCTGGGTGTACGCGGCGAGGCGATCGCCGTCTGGACGCGCAGGCGCGCCAGGCGCTTCATTGTGCAGTCGGCGCTGCGGCCCGCCGGTGACGGCTGGCGCAAGCCGCTCGACTTGTCGGCCGCCGGGCGGTCGGGCGGCGGCGCACGGGTCGCATTCGATGCCCGCGGCAACGCGCTCGCGGTCTGGCAGCTGACGCCGCCAGGCACCGGTGAGGAGACCACGCTCGTGCAGAGCGCGGCGCGCACAGCAAGCGGTGGCTGGACGAAAGCGGTCGATATCTCGGCGCCCGGCGCGCATGCAACCGGCCCGGTGGTCGTCGTCGATCAGCGCGGTGGAGCAATCGCGGCTTGGTCGCGCTCCACTCATAACCGCTCGATCGTCCAGAGCGCGGACCGAACCGCCGGCGGAGCGTGGCGCAAACCCGTCGACGTCTTCGCTGGTCAGCCGGGAACCTACGCCGGCGGCGTCGACCTCGCGATCGACGCGGGCGGCAATGCCGTCGCCGCGTGGGGGCTGACACTGCCAAATCCGGGCGAGGACGATGAACCACCCGTGATCGCGCAGGGCGCGGTGCGGCCCCCCGGCGCGATGTGGCAGCCGCGGTCGCTGCGCGGAGGCGACAACGTCCGCGGCGCGGTGCGAGTGGCGATCGACCCACGCGGCGACATCGCGGCGATCTGGCCGCGCCTCACTCCAGGCGGCTACATCGTCGTTCGCGCGACAGTGCCGTGACACCTCAGACCCCCGCACGTCCGGGTGCGGGTCCGGGCCGCGCGGCCCTCAGCGGGACTTCCGTCCGCGCCAGGGGAACCTCAAGCGGGACGAGCCGACGCGATGCCAACGGTAGCCGGCGGCGAGCTCGGCTCCTCTCGAGAGAACGGGTGGCTCTAGTCTCGCCGTCGTGAGTGTCGTCGACCTGTCCACGCATCTACGTCGCGCGGCTGACCCGGTCTGGCAGGCTCAACGTGAGCACCCGTTCCTACGGGGCATCGCCGACGGGACGCTGACGGTGGAGCGTTTTTCCTTCTACGTCCGCCAGGACTACCTGTTTCTTATCGAGTACGCGCGCCTGCTGGCGCTGGGTGCCGCGCGCGCGCCTGACCTCGCCACCATGACTCGCTTCTCGGAGCTCACGACGGAGATCCTCACGACCGAAATGGATCTGCACCGGTCGTTTGCAGCGGAGCTTGGGATCTCCGCGGCCGAGCTGGAGGCTGAGTCGGCCGCCCCGACGACGCAGGGTTACACGGACTTTCTCGTGCGTACGGCGGCGCAGGCCGACTTCGCTGAGCTGGCAGCGGCGCTGCTGCCGTGCATGTGGGGCTACGCGGAGATCGGCCAGGCACTCGCGGGCGAGGGCCGCTCGCCGGATGAACGCTACGCACGCTGGGTGGACATGTACGCCTCGGCGGAGTTCGCCGAGCTGGCCGACTGGTGCCGGGCGCTCGTCGATCGGTTGGGCGCCGCATTGGCCGACGAGGGGCGGGCACGGCTGGAACGAGCCTTCCTCACGTCCAGCCGCTACGAGCTCGCGTTCTGGGAGATGGCCTGGAACGGCGAGCGCTGGCCGCTCTGAACGGGCAGTTCAGCGCGGTCCGTAAGCGAACGGCAACTGGGCGCTGTCGTGGCGGCCATGCTCGAGAGGGCTCCCGTGACGATCGCTGCAGCCGAGAACGCCGGCAGCAGAGCTGACCGATGACGGGCGACACGAAGCATCCGGAACGTACCTGCGTCTGAGCTTACGCGTCGCGCAGGGGACACGAGGCGACGAGAAAGCGAAATCAGATCAATCGCCCGAAGCCCCGCCCGATTGCCGATTCGCGCGCGACGATCGCTGTCGTCGAAACCCTGCCCGGAACGGCTTGTAAGCGAACGGCAACCGGCACCGCCGCGACAAGGCACTCCCTCGCATCGGCGTCAGGGTGCCTCGGCGAGCCGCAGGCGGCATCGACGTGGCGGCTGACCGACCTGCTGTTCGTTGACTTCTACCGCCGTGCGGGGTTCGAGGACCGCTCGGGCTTCCGCCGCTACCTCTGAACCGCGGCCGCGTGCCGAGGTCGGAGCTGCCGTGGCGGCGGCAGGCTATTCGGCGTCGTCGCCCGGACTGTGCTGCGCCGCCAAAAGATGGGGTTGACAGCCGGAGGTCGCGGTAAGAGACTCGCCCCGAGCGGTCAGCGGCACGTCGTCGCGTGGAGGGGCCGCGTCGCCGAGTGACGTAGCGGGGGGTGCTTATCGTGACGTGGTCCATCCGTTCGATCATCGTGACGGCGTGTGCGGTGGCCACGCTGTCGGTAGCGCCGGGGGCGGTCGCAGACCATGAGACACGGCCGCACACGAACAACATCCACGCGATGGGGCACAGCCCGCACCCGGCGACGTTCTTCGGTGAGCCGGACGGGGTGCGCCACGTCAGCTCCGACCTCGCCTTCTGGGGCAACCTGACGTTCCAGGGCAACTACGACGGCTTCCGCGTCATCCACAACGCGCCCGGCAATCCGCGCGAGATCGCCCACGCGCGCTGCAACGGCGACCAGGGCGACATCGTCGTCTGGGGCGACATCCTGGTGCGCTCGTGGAACTCCAAGAAGACCGACGAGCGCACGTGCGGCGGCCAGACGGTCCCCGCCGGTTGGGAGGGCGTCCACGTCTTCGACGTGAGCAATCCGCGCGCCCCGGCGCTCGTCGCCGCGGTCGAGCTTCCGTGCGGCTCGCACACCGTGACCGCCGCCGGAGTCTCGGCGGGGAACCTCATCGTCTACAGCAACAACTCCAGCAGCGCCGGCTGCGGCACCTCGGATGATCTCGCCACCGAGAATGCGCTCGGCGACTTCATGGACGTCATCGCCGTGCCGCTCGCAGATCCGGCCGCTGCGAGCCTCCTGCGCCGCGAGCCGCTCGCCGGGCCGGCGACCGCGGTGCGCACCGGCTGCCACGACGTCGGGGTGATACTGGGCGCCGTCAACAAGGCTGCCTGCGCGAGCGCCGACACGATCAACGTCTTCGACATCGGCGCCAACGAGACGCCCGGCGGCAGCCTCGAGGACCCGCAGCTGCTGTTCACGATCAGCGAGCCGGGCGTCGGCCAGGCCGGCACGAACGGCCGCTGGCACTCGGCGGCCTTCACCTGGGACGGCGAAGTCATCGTCGCCGGGTGGGAGCCCGGCGGCGGCGCAGCCGCGGAGTGCGAGGCGGGTGACCCCGACGTCGACAAGAGCTTGTTCTTCTACGACGCCGACACAGGGGCGAAGCTCGGCCAGTGGGTGCTTCCGCGACCGCAGTCCGCGGCCGAGAACTGCACGGTCCACAACTTCAACATCGTGCCGCTGCGCAGCGGTCGCTACGTCGCGGTCGGCGGCCACTACCAGGCCGGCACCTGGGTCACCGAGTTCACCGATCCGGCGAACCCGGTCACCGTCGCCTGGTCAGATCCGCCGCCGCTGGGCCAGGTCAGGACGCCGCCGACGCCGGCGGCGCCCGAGGGCACGCTGCGCAACGAGCTGGGCGGCGCCTGGTCGTCCTACTACTACAACAACTTCGTCTACGAGTCGGAGATCACCAAGGGCCTGAACGTCTTCCGAGTCAGCGACAGGCGCCTGGCGGGAGCGATCCGCCTGTCACACCTGAACCCGCAGACGCAGGAGTTCTCGCTCGCCGGGCGGTAGCGCGACGAGCTCTGTTGCGATGCCTGCAGATAGCGTGCCGTGCCCATGCCGGGCCGCGACCTGCTGGTCAACGCCTGGTCACGACAGGGGTCGACACTCATGGATTTCACGGATCCGCGCAATCCGCGCGAGATCGCTCCTATGACGTCGCTGGCGACAACTGGTCGGCGTACTGGTACGAGCACGGCAGTCCGCAGAGACAGGAGTGCGTGATCGAAAACGCCTCGGCGAAGAAACCCGGCAAGGTCGCCGGTCGCAGCGGCAAGCCGTCCCCTCGCCGCTCTGGAGTCAAGCCCCGAAGCGCCCCTCAAAGCCGCGCGCGCCGTCGTCGCCAGGTGGCGCCATGACGAGACCCGTGGGGCCGCCACCCGGCGGCCTCACTGTGGCTGGACGGCGATGACGACCACGACAAACATCGTCGTGCACAGCGACGGCGCGCGGCGTCGCTGGGCGCATCCGAGAGCAGCCGTGCAGTGCGCACAGACTTGTCCGGCGGCGCAAGAAGAGCTTCGTTAGGCGGCGCGTGACCAGTCGAAAGCGTTATCGCGGATCGGGATCGTTACGGCTTCCGCACCCGGAGCAGAGTGCCCCTTCTCGACGAAGGCAGCGCTCTTCGTCTAGGCCCGCAAGCCGGTCCCTCAGCGGAACGCCCAACCGGCGGCGCCTCAGGCGGGCGCTGTGGCGTGTCGGTGGAGCTTGAGGAGGTTGTGCGTGGCGGTGATCAGTCGCCATTCGGCCCTGACGGCGGCTCGCCCGCGGCGTCTGAAGCGGTCGATGCCGCGGTTGAACTT
>DASYVZ010000465.1:0-3494 GCA_035936515.1 Solirubrobacteraceae bacterium
CCGCGGCCGCTGCCCGAGCGCGACTTCCAGCGCCTCGAGGAATGGCACAAGAAGCGCTACCTCGTCACGCCCGGGATCACCGGCCTGTGGCAGGTCTCCGGCCGCTCGGAGCTCGACTTCGACGATCTCGTGCGCCTGGACTTCCTCTACCTCGAGCGCTGGTCGGTCTTCCTGGACCTGAGCATCCTCGTCAAGACGGTCCCGGCCGTGTTCACGCGGCGCGGCGCCTTCTAGTTGGGCTCGCTCCCGCGCCGCTTCGCGCTCGGCGTCGTCTTCGCGATCGCCCTGCTCTTCGCGATCTACCTCGCCCGCGGCGGCAGCGACGCCAAGCCGCTGCCCGGCCAGCCGCTGCGCGAGCTCGCCAAGGCGCGCGGACTCGAGGTGGGCACCGCCGTCCGCGGCGATCAGCTCGAGCGCAACCGCGCGTACCGCCAGACGATCGCCCAGCAGTTCTCGACGGTGACGCCCGAGAACGAGATGAAGTGGGCCTCGATCGCGCCCGAGCGCGGGGAGTTCGACTTCGGTGCGGCGGACGACATCGTCGAGCACGCCCGCGACGCGGACCAGAAGATCCGCGGCCACACGCTCGTCTGGCACTTCCAGCTGCCCGACTGGGTGCGCGAGCTCGGGCCGCGCGAGCTGCGCGCGGCGATGAAGGAGCACATCCATCGCGTCGTGCGCCACTTCCGCGGCGACGTCGGCGTCTGGGACGTCGTCAACGAGCCGATCTCCGACGCCGGCGGCCTGCGCCAGTCGGTCTTCATGCGCCGGCTCGGCCAGGACTACATCGCGCGGGCGTTTCGGCTCGCGCACGAGGCCGACCCGGAAGCCAAGCTCTATCTGAACGAGATCGGCGCGGAAGGCATCAACCCGAAGTCCAACCGCCTCTACGACGTCCTCGCCGGGCTCAAGCGCGAGGGCGTGCCGGTCGACGGCGTCGGCTTCCAGGTTCATGCCAACCTCCAAGGGCTGCCGGGCGACTTCGTCGACAACATGCGCCGCTTCGCCGATCTTGGCCTCGACATCGCCATCACGGAGGCCGACGTGGGCGTGCGGCTGCCGGCCACCCGCGAGGATCTCGAGGCGCAGGCGCGCATCTACGAGCAGATCGTGCGCAGCTGCCGGTCGGTATCGTGCAAGTCGCTGACGTTCTGGGGCTTCACCGACGGGCGGTCGTGGATCTCAGAGACGCAGGCGGGGATGGGGGCGGCGACGCTGCTCGACGAGAACCTCGCGCCCAAGCCCGCCTTCCACGCCGTCCAGCGGGCGCTCGGCGGCTGACGGGCGGGCGCGGCCGGGGGCGGGGCGGGCGCGCGCGGTATCTCGCGCGACGGCCATAATCGGCGCGTGGCCTACCGGTACCTCTTCGAGCAGATGGTCCGGCGCGAGCTGCGCCAGAAGTACCGCGGCTCGGCGCTCGGGGTGCTGTGGTACCTCGTCAACCCGCTCGTGATGATGGGCGCCTACTACCTCATGTTCGGCGTCATCCTGGTACGCCAGGACATCGATCAGTACCCGCTGTTCTTGCTCATCGGGCTCGTCGTGTGGGTGTTCTTCAACCAGGCGGTGATGAGCGCCGCCCCGTCGCTGCTCGACCACGGCGCGCTCGTGCGCAAGGCGCGCTTTCCGCGCGAGATCATCCCCGCGTCGGTGGTGACGGTGCAGCTCGTCACGTTCGTGGCGCTGCTGACGCTCGTGACGCCGATCACCGTGGCGATCCGCGGCACCGTCGACCCCGCGCTGCTCGTGCTGCCGTTCGTGCTCGCCTGCCTGTTCGCGTTCGTGCTCGGCCTGGCGTTCGCCGTCAGCATCCTGCACGCGTACTTTCGCGACGTCGCGCCGATCCTCTCGGCGGCGCTGCTGCCCTGGTTCTTTCTGTCGCCGATCTTCTTCGAGCCCGACACGATCGTCACCGGCCACGACGGCGCGCTCTTCGTCCTGAAATGGGTGAATCCCGTAGCGCCGTACATCGATGGCGTGCGCGACATCATCTACGGCGGCGTGCTGCCCAGCCCGACGACGCTCGTCTACGTCGCGGTCGTCGCGGCGCTGACGCTGCTCGGCGGGCGAGCGCTGTTCGCGCGGCTGCAGGGCGAGCTGGCGGTGGTCGTGTGAGCAAGACCGGCAAGCCGCGCTTCGACGACACGCTGCGCCCGGGCGAGATCGTCATGGAGCACGCGTCGCGCGCCTTCAGCGTGCGGGCCGACCGCGGGCGCACGCTCAAGGAGATGCTGATCGGCCGCAGGCGCGCCGGCGGGCCGCCGCCGGTCGAGGCGCTGCGCGACGTGACGCTGCACATCGAGCCCGGCGAGACCGTCGGCATGGTCGGGCGCAACGGCGCCGGCAAGTCCTCGACGCTGCGCGTGCTGGCGGGGATCGTGCCGCTGGACTCCGGGCGCGTGGGCTGCGGCGGGCAGGTGGTCTCCCAGCTCGAGCTCGGCGCGGGCTTCGGCCGCGACTTCTCCGGGCGCGAGAACATCTTCCTCAACGGCGCGCTGCACGGCCTCGTCAAGGAGCAGATCGAGGCGCGCCTCGACGCGATCATCGCGTTCTCCGAGCTGGGCGACTTCATCGATGCGCCGGTGGCGACGTACTCGTCGGGCATGTTCCTGCGCCTGGGCTTCTCGATCGCCGCGCACCTCGACGCTGACGTGCTGCTCATCGACGAGGTGCTGGCGGTCGGAGACGAGGCCTTCCAGCGCAAGTGCGAGGCGCGTATCGCGGAGCAGATCGCCGCCGGCGCGACGCTCGTGCTCGTGTCGCACGACGCGGCGCTGATCGAGCGCACGTGCGAGCGCGTGATCGTGCTCGACGGCGGCGAGAAGGTCTTCGACGGGGCGGTCGGCGAGGGCATGCCCTTCTACCACCGGCTCATGGGCACTGCCGACGCGGTGGCGCCTGTGCCCTACGAACCTCCAGGCGAGCGGGTATGAAGCCCGAGGAGGCGCTGCCCGCCGCGCGCGCCGCCGCCGCCGAGCGCGACGACGCGCTGCCGGAGGGGATGTCGATCGAGCCGACCGAGCGCGTCTCGATCGAGCAGCTCATGGAGTGGGCGAACATCGAGCCCGACGTCGACCTCATGCGCTCGACACGCAAGCTCGGGGCGCCGATCACGTGGGCCAAGCGCCAGCTCGTCCACGTCCTGCGCCAGTACCTGCGCGAGCTGCAGTCCCAGCAGACGCGCTTCAATCTCAACCTCCTCATCCGGGTGGCCGAGCTCGAGGACCGCGTGATGCGGCTCGAGGAGCGCGCGGGCCAGGCACCGCCGGACGAGGTGGCCGCGCGGTGACGCTCAGCGTCCACCAGGTCCTCAGCGGCGCCGGGCCCTACGACGCGGTGACCATGCAGGCGCTGGCCTTCCGCGACCGCTTCGGCGCCTGGGGCTGGGGCGGGCGCGACGTCGCGGCGGAGATCGACCCGCGCATCGGCGACCGGATCGCCCCGCTGCGCTCGCTCGACGCCGGCGACGGCGACGTGCTGCTCGTGCACTACTC
>DASYVZ010000466.1:0-3725 GCA_035936515.1 Solirubrobacteraceae bacterium
GGCAAGACGATCGCCGACGTGCTCGACATGCCGGTCGAGGAGGCGCTCGAGTTCTTCCAGCACATCCCGAAGATCCGCCGCCGGCTGGCGACCCTCGCCGACGTCGGCCTGGGCTACATCCGGCTCGGGCAGCCGGCGACCACACTGTCGGGCGGCGAGGCGCAGCGCGTCAAGCTCGCGACGGAGCTGTCGAAGGTCGCCACCGGCCGTACGCTGTACATCCTCGACGAGCCGACGACCGGCCTGCACTTCGCCGACGTCCAGCGCCTGCTGGAGGTGCTGCACCGGCTCGTCGACCAGGGCAACAGCGTCGTTGTCATCGAGCACAACCTCGACGTCATCAAGACCGCCGACCGGCTGATCGACATGGGTCCCGAGGGCGGGGAGGAGGGCGGCGAGGTCATCGCCGCCGGCACGCCCGAGGAGGTCAGCGGCACGCCCGGCTCCTACACCGGCGCGTTTCTCGTCGAGGCCGGCGTCGTCGCCGCCGCGCCGAAGGCCGGGCGCGGACGGACTGGTCGCAAGCGCAAGGTGGCGGCGGCGGCGTAGCCCGCGGGGCACGATGGCCGACCTCGCGCGCCAGGCCAAGCTCTGGCTGCAGAAGTGGCGCTGGTATCAGCGCAACGTCCTGCCGTGGAACCGCGCCCGCATCCACTGGGAGCTCATGCGCCGCGAGGCGTTCGCCCGCTGGCCGCTGCACGGCAACGTCCTCGAGGCGCTGCGCGACGGCCGCCTGCAGATCGGTTCGAACACCCTCTTCGAACCCGACGTCTGGATCACGATCAGCGACGAGGCGACGGTCTGGATCGGGGAGGGGACGTTCCTCAACGTCGCGGTGATGGTCGCCGCGCACGAGCGCGTCGAGATCGGGTCGCACTGCATGCTGGCCAACGGCTGCTTCGTCACCGACGCCAGCCACCGCTTCGACGATCCCGAGCAGCCGGTCCCCTGGCAGGGCTTCACCTCCAAGGGGCCCACGCGCATCGGCGACAACGTCTGGCTGGGCGCGAACGTCGTCGTCACGAGCGGCGTGACGATCGGCGAGCGCTGCGTGATCGGCGCCAACAGCGTCGTCACGCAGGACATAGCGCCGTTCTCGATCGCCGCCGGCGCGCCGGCGAAGGTGCTGCGCGACGTCACGTACGACACGTGACGCCCACGCACGCACCTAGCTACCGGCGGTCCCCGAAGCACATCGACGACGACGAACCCGCCGCATCAGCCGCCGAACCGCCCCTGCAGCGCGAACACGTTGTCGACGTAGCGCTTGGTGTCCTCGAACATCCCGCGCGAGCGCACCGACGCCAGGCCTTGGTAGTAGCTCGCCACCGCCAGCCGTGGGTCACCGCCGGTCTGGCGCAGCAACTGGGCGAGGTACAGCGACCCGGCGCGGACGTTGTCGGCCGCGGAGGTGGGATCCAGCGGCCCGCGGGCGAGGTTGCGGTTCACCCAGTCCCAGGTGCCCGGCATGATCTGCATCACGCCGCGAGCGTTGGCGGAGGACACCGCGGCGTTGTTGAAGCCGCTCTCCTGCCAGGCGATCGCGGCTGCCAGCGCCGCGGGCGCGCCGTTCTCGGCGGCCAGCGCCTTGACCTGCGCGGCGTCCAGCCGTGCGGCGGTCGGCACCGGGTCCGCCCGCGGAACGACCCGTGCCGCGGGCACCGGCATCGACGCGCGAGCGGGCGCGGCCGCACCGCTTGGCAGCTTGAGCACGGTCCCGATGAGCAGGTGCGCGGTCGGCGCGAGGCCGTTCATGTACGCCATCTGCGCCGTCGGGACACCGGTCTGCGCGGCGAGCGCGCTCAGCGTGTCGCCGGGGCGCACGATGTAGGCCCCGAGCGGCGCGGGTGCGCCGCCACCCGCCGAGCCGCCCGCGCCTGAGCCCGCCGTCGCCGGGGCGACCCCGGCAGCGGCGAGCGCGGACTGGCCCTCTGCGATCGACGGGATCTTGATCGTCGAGCCGAGTACGACGTTGGCGTTCTCGCTGAGTCCGTTGTAGGCGGCGACCGTCCGGGTCGTCAGGTTCGACTGGGCGGCGATCGACCAGAGCGTCTCGCCGGCGCTGACGGTGTGCAGGACGTGGCCGTGGGCGGCCGGTGTCGCGAGCAGTACGACCACCGCCGCGACAAGGCTGACTCGCAGTGCGCGCATGGGTTCCTCTCGTAAGTGGTGAGAGCAGGTTGCCTGGCGCGCGGTCAGTTCTCACGCCGGCGCGCGGAGTTACGACGCCCTGCAACCGGCGCTGCAGCCACGGCGACCCGCCGCAGCCGTGCGAGATCAGCCCTTGTCGGAGGTGATGATGAGCCCGACGACGATGGCCGCCACGAAGAGCGTCGCGCCCACGCCGGCCATGGCGACGTGGAGCGCCGCGCGGACGGACCGCCCGTCGCGGCGTGCCTCGCCGGCGCGCGCGGTGCCGACGACGACGAGGCCCCAGGCGACGACGACGATCAGGGCGGCGACCGGCGCGGCCCACGCGAGCTCGAGCAGCGCACCGGAGTCGACGGTGGCCCTCATGCCTCCCCCGGTGCCGGGGCGGCGATCGGCGGGCCCTGGCGCAGCCGCTTGCCGAACATCGCCGCGATGAGCATCACCAAACTGACCGCGATCAGCAGTGGCCCGAGGGCGCCGTCGCCGAAGATCCGGCTGACGCCGTAGGTCACGGCGCCGACGGCGGCCGCGGCCGGCAGCGTCAGCACCCAGGCGACGAGGATGTTGCCGGCCAGCCCCCAGCGGACCGCCGACAGGCGCTTCGCCGCGCCGGCGCCGAGCACCGCTCCGGTGATCGAATGCGTCGTGGAGAGCGGAAACCCGAGGTGCGAGGCGGTCAGCAGCACCGCCGCTCCGCCGCCCTGGGCGGCGAAGCCCTGTGCCGGATCCATCTTGTAGATCCGGCTGCCCATCGTGCGGATGATCCGCCAGCCGCCGGTGTAGGTCCCGAGCGCGATCGCCGTCGCCGCAGAGAAGATGACCCAGAAGGGCGGGTCCGGGCTGGGCCCCTCGAGCGTCCCGTGGGCGATCAGCGCAAGCGTGATGATGCCCATGGTCTTCTGTGCGTCGTTCGTGCCGTGTGAGAGCGACAGCAGGCTGGCGCTCGCGATCTGGCCCACGCGGTAGCCGCGATTGACGGAGCCCGGCCGCAGGCGGCCCACCATCCGGTAGGTGATCAGGATGCAGGCCCCGGCCGTCAGGAAGGCGACGATCGGCGCGACGAGCGCCGGCACGATGACCTTGTCGAGCAGCCCGCCGCCGAAGATCGCGTCGGCGCCGCTGGCCGCGAACGCGGAGCCGACCACCCCCCCGATGAGCGCGTGCGACGAGCTCGAGGGCAGGCCGAAGTACCAGGTCACGAGGTTCCAGGTGATCGCGCCGATCAGCCCGGCGAAGATGACGGTCGTCGTCACGAGGTCGGAATCGACGATGCCGCCGGCCACGGTGGCGGCCACCTTGATCGAGATGAAGGCGCCGGCGAAGTTCAGGATCGCCGACAGCGTGACGGCGGTCTTGGGCGCCAGCGCACGAGTGGAGATCGAGGTCGCGACGGCGTTGGCGGTGTCGTGAAAGCCGTTCGTGAAGTCGAACGCGAGCGCCGTCGCGACGACGATGATCAGGATGACGTCGGCCTCCATGCCCGCCGGCCTAGGAGTTCTTGATCGTGATCGCCTCGAGGACGTCGGCGACGTGCTCCGTCGCGTCGATCGCCTCCTCGAGGCGCTCGAAGATGT
>DASYVZ010000467.1:0-2391 GCA_035936515.1 Solirubrobacteraceae bacterium
CAGACGACGCCCCGTCAGAAGAGGTCCCAGACGACGCGCAGTCGGAGTGGACGTGGCCGCCCAGGGTCCCGTGCTGGGTCTTCACGCACCGGGACTTACCGGCCCCCGACGCGCCTATTCAGTTCACGAGCGTCGACATCGCCGCGGTGCACGAGGACATGGTTGCCGCCGCGCGCGGTCGGAACGTCTGGATCGTCGGCGGCGGAGACCTGGCGGGCCAGTTCGCCGAAGCGGGGCTGCTGGACGAGGTGATCGTGTCGATTGCGCCCGTCACGCTGGGGGCAGGCGCGCCGCTGCTGCCGCGCCGGATCGAGCTGCGCGTGGACGAAGTCGGACGCAATGGCGACTTCGTCGCCGCGAGGTTCGCCGTCGTGCGTCAACCAACGTGAGGAGCATCATGGCCTCAGCCTGCCACGGCGACGCGACCACGAAGCCGTGGCCGAGCACCGAGCGGGTCTTGATGATCGATCTGAGCCGGAAGCTCTGTACCGATACCGATCCAGGTCCAGCCGAGCCCGACCGCCAGGGTCAGTACGCTGCGTAGGTTGTGTGAGCCCGATGCCGAGGCGAGCCATGACGCCGCGAGCCTCACGCTCGGCCTACCGCCGCGGCGGCGTGTCGCGCACGCCCCGCTGGGGCAAAACGCGGACATGACGTTCGGTTCCGGTGCGGCCTGACATGAAGGCCGCCCGCCTGCATGCCTACCACGAGCCGCTGGCGCTCGACGAGCTCGACGACCCGCGCGCGGAGGGCCCGCACGACGTCGTCGTGCGCATCGGCGCCGCCGGCCTGTGCCGCACCGACCTGCACATCCAGGAGGGCCAGTGGGCCGAGAAGTCGGGCGTCACGCTGCCCTACACGCTCGGCCACGAGAACGCCGGCTGGATCCACGAGGTCGGCTCGGCGGTCACGAACGTCGAGGTCGGGGACGGCGTGATCGTGCATCCGTTCGTCACCTGCGGCCTGTGCCGCCCCTGCCGCCGCGGCGACGACATGCACTGCGTGACCGGCAGCTTCCCCGGCATCGACCGCGACGGCGGGTTCGCCAACTTCCTGCTCACGAGCGCGCGCTCGGTGATCAGGCTCGATCCCGGGCTGGAGCCGGCCGACGTCGCCGCCCACGCCGACGCGGGGCTGACCGCGATCCACGCAGTCAAGAAGGCGCTGCCGGTGCTCGGTCCGGGCACGTGTGCCGTGGTGATCGGCGCGGGCGGCCTCGGCCACGTCGGCATCCAGTGCCTGGCGGCGATGACGCCAACCGAGATCGTCGTCGTCGACCCGTCCGAGGAGGCACTTGAGCTTGCGCAGGCGCTCGGCGCCGACCATACGGTCAGGGTCGACGGAAGGCACGTCGACGCGGTGAAGGAACTGACGGACGGAGTCGGCGCGGAGGCGATCCTCGACTTCGTCGGCGAGAAGGGCGCGGTGGAGGACGGCATCGCGATGCTCCAGGACGGTGGCTTCTACTACGTCATCGGCTACGGGCAGAACCTCGACGTCCCGACGATCGACATCATCTCGCGCGAGATCTCGTTCATCGGCAACCTCGTCGGCACGTATACCGACCTCGAGGACCTCATGACGCTCACCGCGCAGGGCAAGGTCCGCCTCGAGACGACCACGTACCCGCTCGACGCGATCAACGACGCGATCGCCGACCTCGACGAAGGACGGCTGCACGGCCGCGGCATCCTCCTGCCCGCGGGAGGCGGCTGACATGGGTCGCGCGGGAGCGAGAGCGAGCGAGATCAGCGGCACGGGCCACAGGTCGGCATGAGGTTTCGGCGACGTCGCAAGCGGCTGGCGCCTGGGGAATTCCCCGAGCACGTGACGCGGGCCTACGTCCGTCAGACGCTGCCGTCGGCCACGCCGGCGGAGGCGAGACGGACCGTCGAGCACCTGCGCGGCAAGGGTTGGGACGAGGAGAAGCTGTCGCAGTACGTCCTGCCCTACATGCCGCGGGGCGCGGCGCCGGTGCAGCCCGGCGAGCCGGTCTACGTGCCGGTACCGGTGTCGCGGCAATGGCTCGACGAGGAGCTTCCGACCTTCGACCGCGGGCAGATCCAGCACGTGGTGGAGGAGCTCGAGCGGCGCGGCTGGTCTGCCAGGGACGTGGCGGTGGCGGTGCTGCCACACCTCCTTCGGAAGCTGCCCGACGACGACGCGCTGGCCGTCCTCGCGGGGGCGAAGCGGCTGGGGCTGCGTGACGACGAGGTCGCGCGCCTCGCGCGCCGCGGCTGACGACTGCTCCCGCCGCCAGCGCGCCCGAGTCGCGTCAGCCGCCGCGAAAGGGCTCCGCCAGCCAATCGCCGGCGATGCCGGCGGTCGACCTTGGCGTCGCGCAGCAGCGCCCGCCGGCGTCGGCCGCCCCACACGCCGACGGGCACGAGG
>DASYVZ010000468.1:0-1957 GCA_035936515.1 Solirubrobacteraceae bacterium
GGGCCTGGCTGCGGGCGACGCTCGGCGTGCTGAACCGCGGCGCCGGGGGAGTCGCCGCCTGGGGGCTGGGCTCCGGTGCGGCTGTCGCCGGAGCGGACTGCTGCGACGGCGCCGGAGCAGCGGCCGGAGCCGCGACGCTGAACGAGGCCGGCGCGAAGCCGCCCGTCGCACGCGAGGCGGTGATGGTGTAGTTGCCGGCTGAGGTCGGCGCGGCCAGCGTCGTGGCGAAGCCTCCGCCCGCAGAGGGCGTGACCGTCTTCGAGCCCGTCGGGCCGCTGACCGTCAAGGGCGTCCCGCCCGGGAAGTACGAACCGTAGACGGTGATGGTGCTTCCTGGCGCGTAGGACCTCTTGTCCAGCGAGATCTGCGCCTGCGGATTGCAGGCCCAAGCGATGGCGACAGGCACCACGAAGGCCGCCACCAGCATTGTTGCGAAGGTGACGTGGCGCCTGCGCCCCGCCCCTGTGCGCCCGGACTTCGGGAACACGGCACTCTCCTTTGTTGAAGACCCCGAATATCGCCTCGACGACGATCGGCGCGAGCGTACACGAACGTGATCTCAACATCTAGTGTATTTGCGGCTAGCGACTACGACTATCGACGAGGCGTCCTATTGGACCGTCGGGGTGGGGAGGACGAGCACGAGCGTCAGCAGTCCCATGGCCATGTCCTCGATCGTCTCGGCGAGCTCGCCGAGCGAGCACGAGATCAGGATCTCGTCGCGCCGCGAGACCTCGATCGCGACGACGCAGGACGTCGACGCGGGCAGGCCCCGGCGCAGCAGCTTGCGCTGCAGCGCCCGTGGCTCGGCGCCCGCGCCATGCACCGCGAGCACGGTTGCACCGCACCCACCCTCCGAAAGCGCGTCCGCGTCGGCCACGAGGAGCGGCGCGGCCACTGTCGCGACCTCGCGTCCCAGCGCCGCCGCACTCGCGCTCAGAGCGCTGACGCCCGGAACGATCTGGCAGTCCAGCCCGCGCTCGCGCGCCGCGGACAAGTCGGGCGCCAGGCCTCCGAGCAGCGCCGGATCGCCGCCCTTGAGTCGCACGACGTGCAGGTTCTCCGCGACGGCGCGATCGTACGCCGCCAGGATCTCGACCTGCGTGGCGGGCGGCCACGTGACGAGCTCTGCGCCCGGGCGCATCCATCGCTCCAGCACCTCACGATCGATCTGCGACGGACTCCAGATGACGATGTCGGCGCGCGCGATCGCGTCGAGCGCCCGCAGCGTGAGGAGGTCGGCGGCGCCAGGCCCGCAGCCGACGAACAGCAGCCGGCCGTCGCTCACGCCGCCTCGTCGCCGGGCTGAGGGCGTATCAACAGGCACAGCGACAGCGCGAGGAGCAGCGGCCCCGGCGTCGCGTGCAGCGCCACCGACGACACCGGCTGTTGCGGACCGCCGGCATCGAACACGAGCGTCGCGTGGCTCACGGTCTGGAACAGCCCCGCGAGCGCGCAGATCGAGAGTGCGGCCAGCGCGCCGAGGTACGGTGGCACGATCGGCGACGCGGCGAGGGCGGCGAGGCCGATCAGCCAGCGCTCGAGCCCGGTGCCGGCGGCCCGGGAGGACGGCGTCTGTTCGCGCGACATCGCGCGAGCGTACTGCCGCGCGACCCCGACGGCAGCCGGTCGCGCCGGGCTATCGTCCCGCCGGATGCGGCGCGGTCGGATCATCCTGTGGCTGGCGGTCGCCGCTGCGCTCTGCGCGACCGGCACTGCGGCGGCGGCCGCGACGAAGACGATGCGGATCGCGCTCCCCAGCGAGGACGGCAGCCTTACGCCGTACACGTTCGAGTCGGGCTACGCGTTCATGACGCTCGTATACGACACGCTGACCTGGCGCGATGCCGACGGCATACCGAAGCCGTGGCTGGCGCGCTCCATCCGGCGCGACGCGACGGGGCTGACCGTCGACGTGCAGTTGCGGCGCGGCGTGCGCTGGCACGACGGCAGGCGG
>DASYVZ010000469.1:0-7085 GCA_035936515.1 Solirubrobacteraceae bacterium
TAGGCGACAGCACGGCTCACGAGGATCCCGCGCCGCCGCTGGTCGCCCTCGGAAAGCAGTCGCAGCGCCTTGCTGTAGAGGTCCAGCGCCTCGCCGTAAGCGAGCCTCGAGCTGGCCTCCTCCGCGGCCCGCATCGCAAGCCCGATCGCCCTCTCGGGATCGCCCGCCTTCCCCGCCTCGCACCAGTGACGGGCACGTGCCGCGAGAAGTGCGTCCCCGCCCTCCTCGGCAAGCGCGTCGAGCGTCGCGGCGACACGCGCGTGGATCCGGGCACGGCGGGTCCTGGTCAGCCCGTCGGCGAGAGCCTCCCTCATCAGCGCATGCGAGAAGCTGAACCGCTCGAACGCATCCCTCACCTCCACGAGCAGCCCCGCCCGCACCGCCTCCTCCAGCACCTCCACGAGCTCGTCCCCCTCCAGCCCGGAGATGCGCTCGAGGATCGCTAGATCGAACTGCGAGCCGACAACGGCGGCGATCTCGAGTGCGCGGACGCACTCCGTGCTGGCGGTCGTGAGACGCTGCGAAATCAGCTCGCGAGCCGTGACTGGCACCTGCAGCCGCTCTCGCCCCAGCTCCGTTCCTGACTCCTCGAGATGACGAAGCATCTCCCGGGCGAAGAGCGGATTGCCCTCGCTCTCGGTGTGGATCGTCGCGCTGAGCTCATCGGTACCAGTCCATTCCCGACAGAGGGTCTCCACCTCGCGCGAGCCCAGGCCCTCGAGCCGCAGTCGCTGTGACGAGGCGTCACGGGCGAGGCCGGCGATCGCGTTCGAGAGCGCACCGGAGACCGCGAGCTCATCCTGACGCGTCACCCCGACGATCAATAGGCGAGCTCCGGTGCGCGGCGTGAGCAGGTGCCTGAGCAGGAGCAGATCTGCCTCCTCGGCCCACTGGAGATCGTCGATGATCACGACCACCGGCACCTCCTCCGCGAGCGCGACGAGGAGGCCGGCTGCTGCGTCGAGTGCCTGCCGCATCCCAGCCTCGTCCGAGCGCTCGTCCCGCGCGCCGAGCAGCGGGATCCGCTCGGCCACCTCGGGGACCAGCCGCGCGAGCTCGTGGCCACGCAATCCGACCCGCTCTCGCAGCTCGCTCGGCGCCGCCGCATCGACGTAGTGGCGCAGTGACTCCACGAACGGGGAACGGGCCAGCAGCGCCTTCCGCTCGGCTGCACCGTAGAGGGCGATCGCTCCGCGCCCGCAAGTCTCGGCTGCGAACTCGGCGGCCAGCCGCGTCTTCCCGATTCCGGCGTCGCCCGAGACGAGCGCAAAACGTGGCAGGCCGGCCTCACGGACATCCGTGAACGCGGATCGCAGCCACTCGAGCTCGCCCGCCCGCCCGACGAAGCGGCCATCGCGGTCAGCCGCGAGCCGGGCGGGGAGGGGAAAGGGGAGCCCAGGCTTCCAGCGCGCCGTCGTCCCTCCAGCGTTCGAGTTTCGTGACGCGGGACGGTCACGGCCGTGCGAGCGCGCGGCGACGGATCCGGCCTTGACCGGGCCGGTTTCGACCTCCAGGGTTGCAACGAGTTCGCGCGTTGCCGGCGAGGGAGCGAGTCCGAGCTGGGAGCGCAGCCGCTCGCGCAATCGCTCGTAGGCTGCGATCGCACGGACGCGATCGCCGGCGGCGATCAGCCGCCGGATGAGATCGCGGTGCACATCCTCCGCGAGGGGATCAACGGTTGCTTGGCGCCGCGTCCACTCAAGTGCCGCCTCCGGCTCCCCGCTCGCCTCGGCCGCCACGGCGAGCTGGCCGAGCACATCCATCAGCCGGTTGTTGTGCTCGCTGCGCGCCTCCAGCACCCACTCGTCGTCGAAGTCGGCGAGGACTTCCCCCCGGCACATCTCGACCGCCTCGCGAAGCCTTCCTTCCGCAACCAGGGCCTCGAAGGCGCCGAGGTCGGTCCACACCGACGGACCGGCGGAGATGCCGACGCGATCGCGGGTGGCGATCAGCGCATCATCAGCGGCCGGGCCCAGCGCCTTCCGCAGCGCCCAGACCGCCGTCCGCAGGCTGGCCCGAGCGCTCGTGTCGAGGATGTCGGGCCAGAAGCGCGCCGCGACCTCCGAGCGGCGGTGGCTGCCGCGGCGCAGCGCGAGCCATGCGAACAGCGATCGCGTGCGGCCACTCGGCACCTCCACCCGCTGGCCATCGACTTCGACCGTAAGCTCGCCCAGCAGACGGACGCGGAGCACGTCTCGGAGTCTAAGCGGCACCCTAACCCTCTCGCCAATGGCATTTGCGATTGCATGCGCTCGGCTTCTCGACGTCGTTCGACACGTGGAGCGGTGACGGCTTCGACGGCGAAGCACGAGGACCTCGTCTTCGCCGTCTGGTGTGGCCCGCCAGACGCGCACGTAGTCGCCGCGGAACACCACGGGGTCCAATTCGGGGTCCAATTTCAGGGCAACCCGCACGCACCGAGACCTAAGAAATCCCGGCTAATCGCCATCTCTCCAACTCAGAGAAAAGCGGGAAATCCGGCTGGGGGCCGGGCGGTCGCAGGTTCAAATCCTGTCTCCCCGATTGAAGGACTTGAGTGCGAAGGAGAGCGAACCCGCCCTCCGCGCTCGAATCTACCAGCGCAGCACAGCGAACGACAGCGAAGCAGCTTCCAGGCGTCCGCTGGCCACATGCCCGGCACGGGAGCAAATGGCGAGCAGCCTTGCCGCCTCATGGGGTGCAACGCATCAGCTCGCGGCCTCTTCCTAGCGGGCTTGGCAGATCCCGCCCCGTTAGACGTTGCGGGCGCGGGCACGTCGATACCTGGTTCTGAACACGCCGAGACCACCTGCGCGGCTTGAGCTCGCGCCGCCGCCAGTCCAGTCGCCGCTGGGGCTGTAGGAGTAGGCAACGTCAAACGCTGCGGAGAGCTCGCAGCGGCCCGCACGGTCCATCAGGAAGGCAATGTTCTTGACGTGGTGTTTCGGGCGACGACGTTGAACACCATGCGGCGGAACTGCTGCTCGGCCGCGGTGGCTTCGGTCTCGGTTCGGCGGCGACAGTCGTTCTGGTCGTACCGCTCGCGGATTGGTCGCCGCCGGAAGTCATCGCCGCGCAAGGCGGATGCCGGGGGCGTTGACCTCGTGGCATTCCATCGAGGTGGCACGGGTTGTTCTGATAGTCGGACATCAACGTCCGGCGGGCATCGCTGCAGTCTGCCCGGCGTGGGAGACGCGAGTTTGCCCATATTCCGGCGTGCTGCGGCGTTGCACCGTCGTCTTCCCGGCGTCCCGCGCGAGCGCTATCGTCCAGCGCAATCCGGGCTGGCCAGGGATGGCGTTCGACTGGAGGTAGACATGACGAAGAGGGGCCCGTTTCATCGGCACTGCTGGCGATGGTGCTGTCCGCGTCGCCGGCTCACGCCGAGGACAGCACGGGCGCAACGCGGGCGGCTGCGCAAGACCCGAACACCATCGTGATGACGCGCAGTTCGATTACGAGCGTCATCGGCACCGTCCGCAAGGTTGCCAAGTGCGCGCTGGGCATCGCCGGCTTCGTCGGCGGCAACATCATCGCCGTGTCCAAACTGAGGAAGGCCGGGGCGGTCTGGAAGGTCGCGAAGCGGACGTGGTTGGCGAAGGGCAAGACCGGGAAGGTGAAGGTGCTCACGGCCGTGTTCGGGGAGGTCACCGGACTCAACGCCGTCGCGGAAGGATGTGGGGTATGACGCTCTATCTGCTGAGCCTGGCGTGCGGCATCGCGTATGCCGTCAGCATCATCCTCGGTGACTCATGGCTGCTGCTCGGCATCGCCTGCTTCGCGCTGTTGATTGTCGCCATCGTCAGCGACCGCGACCTGAGCAACGGGCGCAGCTCAGCTAAACGGTGACAAGCGGCGCGCGGAGACGCGCGCCGCCAGCGAGCACGCTCGCGTGATGACCTGCGGCCAACCGCCCCTCAGCTGGGTAGCTTCCACGCGGCAACACAAGTAATCCCGCCAGCGCGCACCTGCTTGCCGTCGGCAGGCGCGCCTGAACCAGAGCCACACGACCTGCTCGACGGAAATGTAATCGAGGATGGCTCGACCGGTCACCCTCTGTGATGGTGGTCGACGACTGCGGTTGGAACACCACGACATTGTGCGCGACGGTCCGGCCGCCACAGTCCGGCGGCGGCGCAGTCCGGTTGGCGTGAACCGTCGTGAGCGACCGGCGAGTCTCCGCGTCGATGCTGACGCTCGCAGCAAACGGAGCAACGGCCCGTTATCGGCTTGGAGAGGGCATTTTGCACCTGTCTCCCCGACTCGGGAAACGGCCGGTTTGCAGGCCTTTTGTTCCTAAGCACGCAAGGCAATCGGAGTTCGCGAGTCGCGCCGGCGCGTGGCCACGACGTTCGAGCTGGGCCGGCACGTCGACTACGACCACGTCCTCCCGCACCGCAAGGATCGCGTCCTGATGCCTCTCGCGCCTGCAGCGCACGGCGCTCGTCGCGGCCCCGGATCAGGCAAGACCGTGACGCTCAACCGGCTCGCCTACGGCGTTGCCACGACGAGCGACTGGCAGGTCATTGTCATCGACCGCCTGGCGGGACCCTTGCGGGCTGGACAGAATCAACGCATCTGCCGCTGTTGTCTCAGCCCACCGGTGACCGCGACTCCGTCGCTGGATGGCTCGCGGCCGGGGACCGACGCGTACCCGGCCTGGATTACCGAGCGCCGGCTCGCGGCGGTCGAACGCATCCGGATACATTCGCTTCCTGGAGCAGGCCGAGCTTGAACGACTGCTCGCGATCTCCTCAGGGAAGGTTGAGAGCCTTCTGAAGGCACACATCAGGAGGCACCCGCTATGAGCACGACAGACGATCCGCACGGCGAGGATCGCGTGGTGGTCGAGGTCTGCTGCGTCTTCGACGATGGCTCCGGTCAGGAGTCGGTGTTCTTCACGTGGCGCGACGTCGAGGCGGCAGCCGTGCCGGAGATCGCGTTGCAGGACTGGATGGTCGAACCGCGCAAGTCGTTTCCGCATCCGACGGATCCGATCATCTACTCGATGCTCGTGGCTCCGGGCCGTGAGGCGGACGCGCGGGCGTGGCTGCGCAGCCTGCGCGACGCTCCGCAGTGACCATCCGGCAGGTCGGTGCTCGCCGGGCGTGGGCAAACCGCTGCAGCCGCCGCTTTCCCCGCAGCGCGGCCGCCGAACGATCAACCCTACGGCTCCGCGTTCGGCGCCCGCAGCCGCCGAACGCCGGGGTACACTGAGACCACAGCTTGTCTTCGCCCTGGGTCTCGTCCCTTCTGCCTCGCGCGAACCACACGTTCCGGAGGGGCACGGAAGGCGGATATGACGCACCCTGAGTCGAGCACATGAGCGCGTCCGGTAGGTCCAGCCGCCTGGCGCAGGTCGAGTCGCAGGTCAACTACCACCGCCAGCGCCTCGAGTTGTACGTGCGTCTGCACAGCGACAACCCCTGCCAGCGCCTGACGCAGCTCCAGGAAGCCGTCCGGGGCGCGGAGGAGCGCCTGGCGACGTACTCCAAGGCAGAACAGGCGTCGGCCGAGGGCTGAGCGGCGCGCGGAGCGAGCGTGCGCTACGCTTTGTGACGATCATGTCGAGCGAGCCTCGCTCGGCCACACCGTGTTACGCGCCGCAGTCGTTGCAATGGAGCACCTCCGCGCCCGTAGTGCACATACGTAGTGGAGGAGAAACACCATGCCTACAGGAACCGTGAAGTGGTTCAACGACGACAAGGGCTTCGGCTTCATCACCCCGGACGACAACACGAAGGATCTGTTCGTCCACCACAGCGGCATCAACGCCAACGGCTTCAAGTCGCTGGCCGAGGGTGCGAAGGTCTCCTACGACGCCGAGGCCGGCGACAAGGGACCCAAGGCTGTCAACGTCACCACGCTCTAAGCAGATGACCGCTGCGCCGCGACTCGAGCATCTCGAGGCCGAGGCGCAGCACCATCGCAACCGGCTGGCGCTCTACAACGCGCGGATCCTCACCGGCAAGCCCGCCAGCCCCATGCGGCTGGAGGAGCTTCGGCGGATCTCCGCGGGCGCCGACGCGCGGCTCGCGCACGCCAAGACGGATTGAGAGAACGCGCCGCGCGCAAGCGCGGCGCTACATCGCAGGACCGTCCGGGCCGCTCTCGCGAGCGGCCCGTTCGCGGTCTTCGGAGCGTCCGATCGCGTAGAAGGCCGCCGCCAGCACGAGCGTGAAGGCCGTTCCGCCGAGCACGATGCCCGCGGCGGTGGCGAGGTTCGAGCGCCCCAGCGCGAGCAGCAGCGCACAGCCGGCGATGCAGGCGACGATCGCGACGAGCAGCCATCGCATCGTCCGATCGAGCATGCGCGGCGGGTCTACTGGCCGGGCGGAACCGGATCCGGGATCGGGTCGGGACCCGGCACCGGCGGGTCGGGCTCCGGGAACGGCGGGGGGGCGGGGGTCTCGCCTGCGGAAGTGGTCATCGCATGTCCTTGACGGGTGATGGTGAGGCATTGCGTTGCCCCGGCGTCTGAACGCGCAAACGAGAAGGTGCGCCGCTCTTGCCCACGGTCATGCGCCGCTCGTTACCACAGGCGCTTAGAGGGGCGTAAGCTCGCCTGTCATGCAGGAAGGGGAGCATCGCGAGCTGATGATGGCGGCCATCAGCGCAGAGGGCGTGGCGCACGGTGCGCTCGTCGCGGGTGACACGGAGGCGGCCCGCGCGGCCTACGCCGACGCCGTCGCGAAGTACCGCGCCTCGTGGGCGCTCGCGCCGCCGAAGAGCTACGGGCGCCTCGTCGGGCTGCTCAAGGCGGCCGTGCTGGCAGGCGATGCCGGGGCCGCTGCCGAGGAGGTGCGTGAGGCGCTCGACGGCGACGCCGATGCCGGCGGCTCGCCCGTCGCGTCGTACGTGCTCGCGGTCGCGGCGCTGATCCTCGGCGACGACGACGCGGTTGCGCCGCTCGCCGACGTCATGGATCCGCGTGGAGGCGCGTTCGAGCGCACGGCGACGGCGCTGCGCGCCCTCGCCGCCGGCAACCGCGAGGCGTACGCTGACGCCGTCGCGGCGATCGAGGCCGACTTCGCCGCGCGCGACGAGCACCTGACGGGCGTGGCGATCGCCGATACGGCGATCATGCTCGAGCTCATCGCGCGCGA